>JAWKJA010000001.1 GCA_041394025.1 Acidimicrobiia bacterium
CGCTGTTGCACACCCCGTCGCCGTCGGTGTCGTGGGGAGGGGGGTCTGCAGGGCAGGCGTCGCAGGCGTCGCCCGTACCGTCGCCGTCGCCGTCGGCCTGAGCGGGGTTGGGCGCGTTGGGACAGTTGTCGCAGGCGTTCCCGAGCCCGTCGCCGTCGCTGTCGGTGGCGCCCCCCGTCGCCGTGTTCGGGCACGGGTCGCAGGCGTTGCCGATGCCGTCTCCATCGCTGTCGGCCTGGGTGGGGTTCGAGACCGTGGGGCAGTTGTCGCAGAGCCCCGCGAGCCCGTCGCCATCGGCGTCGGTGGCCGTGCCCGGGTCGGAGTCGCAGGGGTCTTCGAAGGCGAGCAGACCGTCGTGGTCGCGGTCTTCGTCGGCCTCGAACGTCCAGCTGTCGATCTCGTGGGCGTTCGGCTGGCCGGACGTGGTGGCGCCCGCGAACCCGATGGTGAACGAAGATCCCAGCCGACCGAGGAGGTCGACGGTGTGCGTCAGCTGGGGAGAAGACGGCTTGTTGGTGTTCGGGCTGTAGAAGATCTCGAAGCGCTGCAGCGCCTGGTCGTAGTCGACCCACACGAACTGCGGCTGGCCACTGTTCAGGAAGTTGCCGGGGTCGAACTCCTGCACGGTGTCGAGATCGCCGTCGAAGCCGAGCCCGATGTGGTTTCCGTTCGGGTCGATCGAGCCGGAGTCGTAGGTGTCGAGCTCGACGAACACGCTGGGCGAGATGTCGACCACGCCGATCGGGATCCCCCAGGGACCCAGGGCATCGGAGCCCATGGGGTCGGACTGCAGGACGAACGCCATCCCGGTGCTGCCCTGGGTTCCGCCGTTGATGTCGAACTCGAACCGCGTGCGGAAGGCCGAGGTGGCGCTCCAGTCGACGGGCACGCGCACGAACGCGGTGCCGTTCTGGTAGCTCTGGCTCGGCGTGAGCCGCATCTCGCACGTGTTCTCGGAGGCGTCGCCGTTGTACTCGATCGCTGCGCCGGTGTTGCAGAAGTCGGAGAAGTACAGCTGGGTGGGTGCGGCGACGGCCGCCGGGACGAGCCAGAACATGGCTCATCTTGCCACATCCCCGACGATCGGCGGGCTACTTCGAGAACGACGCCTGCCAGCCCTCGAAGCCCTCCGCGACGGCCCAGCGGTAGCTGTTCGGGTGCCGCGCGCCGACCCGGATGACCTTCTCGATCCGGTCGGAGCCGAGCACGAGCTCCACGGTGTGCGACCCTTCCGTCAGTGGGTGGCCCATCACGGGGGTCGGGCCGAGATCGACCCCGTCGACCTTCACGCGCGCGCCCCACGGAACGCTGCGGAACGTGACGGGCAGCCCGCTCGCGGCCGGAGCGACCGTGGCGGGTCGAGGCGTGGGAGCGGGCGCGGGGTCGGGACGCGTCTTCGGAACGGGCGCGGGCCGCGGCTGAGGGGCTGGGTCCGGGACCGGCGCAGGAGCCGGAGCAGGCGCGGGCGTCTCGACGGGGTCGGGATCGGCGCCCTCGGCGTCCGCATCCACCCCCTCTCCGTCGGGCGCATCCCCGTCGGGCGCATC
>JAWKJA010000003.1:600000-852082 GCA_041394025.1 Acidimicrobiia bacterium
ACAGCCAGTTCGACCCGGGCGTGACGTGGGACGACCTCGCCTGGGTGCGCGAGCACTGGTCCGGGAAGGTCGTGCTCAAGGGGATCCTCGATCCCGACGACGCCCGCCAGGCGGTCGAGCACGGAGCGGACGCCATCGTCGTGTCGAACCACGGGGGTCGTCAGCTCGACGACGTGCCGTCCACCGTCACGGCGCTCCCGCCGGTCGTCGACGCCGTCGGCGGTCGCACCGAGATCCTCGTCGACGGCGGGATCCGCAGCGGCCTCGATGTCGTGAAGGCGCTGGCGCTCGGGGCGCGGGCCTGCCTCGTGGGGCGCCCGTGGGCCTACGCCGTGGCCGCCCGGGGAGAGAAGGGCATCGCCCACGTGCTGCGGATCCTGCGCGACGAGATGGAGGTGGCCCTCGGGCTCACCGGCGTCACCGACGTCGCCGACCTCGACGAGTCGGCCCTCGTCGCCGGTCCGGACCGCGGAGCCGACTGACCACTCCTTTCGAGAGTTATCAGATATGATAACTCCATGGCAGGGCGGAGCGACACTCTCCAACGGGTCCTCGCCTCGGCGGCACGGCTCCAGGAGGCCGTCCCCGACGCCGTGCTCGTGGGCGGTTCGGCCGCCGCGCTCCACGCCGGGCACCGGGACTCCTTCGACCACGACCACGTCCTGGCCGACCTCGTGGACCGCTACGACGCTGTACTCGAGGCCGTCGAGGCGACCGAGGGGTGGGCGACCTCGGTCCGTGCGTCGCGTCCGCCGTTCACGATCATGGGGAGCCTCGGAGGGGTGGAGGCGGGCCTCCGGCAGATGCGTCGGACGCGCCCGCTCGAGACCTGCGAGGTGGATGTGGGCGACGGCAACGCCGTCGTCGCACCGACGCCGCCCGAGGCACTCCGTGTCAAGGCGTACCTCGTCGTACAGCGCAACGTCGTGCGCGACTACCTCGACGTCGTGGCGCTGGCGGATCATCTCGGTGAAGACGCCGCCGTGGAGGTGCTCGCCGGGATCGACGACTACTACACCGACCGCTCGGGAGAGCCCGCGTCGGTTCTCACATCCCTCGTCTCGTCGCTGGCCGACCCACAACCGCGGGATCCCGAGGTCACCGACGAGCTCCCCCGCTACAAGGGCCTCGACGAGCGTTGGCACCGGTGGGAGGACGTCGTGGAGGCCTGTCGTCGACTCGCGCTGCGTCTCGGTGGAGCCGTCTGATGCCCGTCCGGTTCCGGAACGTCGACGCGTCGCCCGACGACGACGTGGGTACGTGGCCCTACGAGGCACTCGTCACCGTGATCGACCGCGGTCTTGTTCCCGACTGGCAACCGATTCTCGCCGAGATCCGCCGCTCGCCCTGGGGTCCCGTCGCGCGCCGTGTGGAGCGGTACCTGTCCTACCGCGACCCCGACGGTGTCGGGACATTCTTCGAGCTCGCGATCGACCGTGCTCGAGCCGACGCCGACGATGCCGCCCGCGCGGAGGTCGCCACACGAGTACGTGACGCCGTCGCACGGTCGGGCCTCACCAGTGCGCAGTTCGCGCAACTCGTCGGCACGAGCGCCTCGCGGCTCAGCACCTACTCGAGCGGGACGGTCACCCCGTCGGCCGCGATGCTCGTACGGATCGAGGAGGCCCGCAGCTGACCCGCACCATGGCGGTCTGCCGAAGACGGAGAGCCCCGACATGCAGGTCCCCCGACACCCGTCGGGTCAGGTGCTGGGGCCGGGTGCGACCTATGCGTGGTGGGTCCGGTCGGTGAGGCGGGCGACGCGGTCCTCGGTGGGCGGGTGCGTGCGGAACAGGTTCGAGAAGCGCACCTGGCGTCCCGTGAACGGGTTGATGATGTAGGCGCTGGCCTGCTCGGGCGCCACCTGCATCGGCGTCTGCTTGGCGTAGGCCTCGATCTTCTGGAGGGCGCGGGCCAGCGCGTCGCCCGAGCCGATGAGCTCGGCGCCCGACCGGTCGGCCTCGAACTCGCGGGAGCGTGACAGCGCCATCTGGAGGAGGATGGCTGCGAGGGGTGCGAGGATCGCCATGGCGAGCAGCCCGAAGGGGTTGTCGCGGTCGCGCCCGCCGGCGAACATCGCCCCCCACATGATCATCCGGGCGATGAACGTGATGCCCATGGCCACCGCTGCGGCCACGGACCCGATGAGGATGTCGCGGTTGGCGACGTGGCTCATCTCGTGGGCGAGAACAGCCCGCAGCTCCTCCTCGTCGAGGACCTGGAGGATGCCGGCGGTCACGGCCACGGCGGCGTGCTGCGGGTTGCGCCCGGTGGCGAAGGCGTTGGGCTGCTGGTTGGGTGAGATGTAGACCTTGGGCATCGGCATGTCGGCGCGCATCGCCAGCTCCTCGACGATGGCGTAGAGCCGTGGCTGCTCCTCGCGGGTGACGGGCACGGCCCGGGCGCTCTTGATGGCCAGCGTGTCGGAGAACCAGTAGGAGCCCCCGACGAACACGAGGCCGATCCCGAGGCCGATGGCGGCACCGGTGGCGCCCCAGATCGAGCCGACCCCGATCATGAGCCCACCGAGGGCGGCGAGCAGGACGAAGGTCTTCAGCGTGTTGCGGTTGAACATGGCAGCGTCTCGTCGTGTCTCCGGGCGCCCGTGGGGGGCCGCGTCTCTTCTCCTGACAACGCCTCCAGGCTGCCCGACGTTCCCCTGCCACCTCGAAAGTGGGCGCACGACTAGTGCGTCACTGAGGTCCGCATGGCGGACCTCAGTGACGCACTACATCAGCCCGTGAAGGTGGGCTGTGCGGCCACAGGCGCCGGCGCGGGAGCGGCCGACGGCTCGGGTTCCGGCTCGGGAGCGGGTGGCGCAGGCGGTGGTGGCGAAGCCGTCACCGTGTAGGCCACCTCGAGAGGTGGTCCCTGGTCGTCGAGGCAGTCGGCACGCAAGATGATGTCGCCGGGCTGTGCGGACGCCGGAACCTGGATCTTGCCGTCGAAGGCGGTCGTGCCACCGGGAACCGTGAGGGTCGTCGAAGCGATCACCTTGCCGTTCTGGAGCAGGTCGACCGCGACGTCCTGAACGGCGGTGGCGCAGGTACCCGAGATCGCGATCTCCGTGCCCACCGGACCTGATGCAGGGTCGATGTCGAGTGTCGGTACGTCGGCTGCACCTCCGGGTACCACCAACGCGACGACGAGTCCCGCCGTCGCCAGGGAACCCACCAGCGCTCTGCGGATTCCTCGATGCCAACGCGCTGTCCTCACGGGTTGCTCCTCTCGCCGGGTCCACCTTCGATGACCGGGTGGCACGGGAAATGCGGGACCTGTCTCTAGCACGTCTATCGCCACACGTGCAGATCCATCGGTAACAGGTGAGTAACAACCGCGGTACCGGTACCGGACGCTCAGTCGTAGTAGCCGGAGTGGATGTAGACGCACGGGACGCCCTCGCCCCGGAACATCTCGACGTTGCGGCGGTCGTCCTCGAAGGCGAGGCGCAGGTCGAAGCCGTAGCGGCGCAGGTCCGAGACGCTGGCCCGCTTGTAGTCGCGGGCCACCTCGTAGTCGCCCCACGACCGCATCACGAGCAGGTCCCAGCGCACGTCGTAGCGGTGCAGCCAGGCCTCCGTGAGCGGATGGACCCGAAACGGGCGTGCGGTGAGGAGCACGACGTGGAGGCCGGGGTCGAGGTGCTCGATCAGGACCCGCGTCTCGTCGATGACCTCGTCCTCGCCGCAGGCGTCGAAGAACGAGTGCCAGTCGCGTCGGGGTGACTCGAGGTAGTGCTGGCGGCTGGCGGCGTCGGAGAGCACACCGTCGATGTCGACGACGGCGGCGGGACCCGGCTCCACGGGACGGTCGCGCCAGGTCCAGTGGTCGGGCACCCACACGCCGCTCACCGGCGGCTCACTCCTCGTCGTCTCCGGCGGCCGCGAGGTAGCGCGCCTTGATGCCCTCCACGACACCCGGATCGGCGAGCGTGGTGGTGTCGCCGAGGGCGTCGTCTTCCGCCACGTTCTTGAGGAGCCGCCGCATGATCTTGCCCGAGCGCGTCTTGGGGAGGTCCTCGGTGAACAGGATCGACGTCGGCCGGGCGATCGGCCCGATCGTCTTGCCGACGTGGGCCTTCAACTCTCCGACCAGATCCGTGGACGGCTCGGTCCCGGACCGGAGGATCACGAAAGCACTGATGGCCTGCGTGGTCTGTGGATCGGCGACGCCCACAACCGCCGCTTCGGCCACGCGGTGATCGTCGACGAGCGCGCTCTCCACCTCGGTGGTGGAGATGTTGTGGCCCGACACGAGCATGATGTCGTCGACGCGACCCAGCAGCCAGTAGTACCCGTCCTCGTCACGCTTGGCGCCGTCGCCGGCGAAGTACGTGCCCGGGAAACGTGACCAGTAGGTCTCCTGGTAACGCTCGGGGTCCCCCCAGATGCCTCGCAGCATCGCCGGCCACGGCGTGGTGAGCACGAGGTAGCCCCCTCCGGGGACGGGCACGGGGTTGCCGTCGTCGTCGACCACGTCGGCGCCGACCCCGGGGAGCGGGAACGTGGCGCTACCCGGCTTGAGGACGGTCTCACCCGGCAGCGGCGAGATCATGATGGCACCCGTCTCGGTCTGCCACCACGTGTCGACGACGGGGCAGTTCCCGCCGCCGATGTGCTTCCAGTACCAGACCCACGCCTCGGGGTTGATGGGCTCCCCCACCGTTCCGAGCAGCCGCAACGACGACATGTCGT
This sequence comes from Acidimicrobiia bacterium, assembly GCA_041394025.1. Lineage (NCBI taxonomy): Bacteria > Bacillati > Actinomycetota > Acidimicrobiia > Acidimicrobiia bacterium. Next base: position 604,695 of record JAWKJA010000003.1, read on the forward strand.
GGGCCTCGGGGAGGTCGGCGCCCCACTTCATGAACGTGCGGATGGCCGTCGGTGCGATGTAGAGGATCGTGACGCCGTAGCGCTCGACGATCGCCCAGAGCCGGTCCTTGCCGGGATGGTCGGGGGTCCCCTCGTACATGACGCTGGTGGCCCCGTTCGCCAACGGGCCGTACACGATGTAGCTGTGCCCGGTGACCCAGCCGCAGTCGGCGGCGCACCAGTAGACGTCGTCGTCGGGGTGGAGGTCGAACACGTAGCGGTGGGTGTAGGCGACCTGGGTCATGTAGCCGCCGGTCGTGTGCATGATGCCCTTGGGCTTCCCGGTGGTACCGCTGGTGTAGAGCAGGTAGAGGAGGTCCTCGGCGTCCATCACCTCGGGCTCGCAGGTGGTCGACTGACCGGGCACGACGTCGTGCCACCACACGTCGCGGCCCTCCACCATGTCCACGTCGTTCCCGGTCCGCTTCAGGACGAGACAGTGCCGGACCGACGGGGTGTCGGGTAGCGCCAGGTCGATCTGTTCCTTGAGGTCGACGACCTTGCCGCGCCGCCAGGATCCGTCGCCGGTGATCACGACCGTCGCCTCTGCATCGTTGATGCGGTCGCGAAGCGAGTCCTGGGAGAATCCCCCGAACACGACCGAGTGCGCTGCGCCGATGCGCGCGCACGCCAGCATGGCGACGGGAAGCTCGGGGACCATGCCCATGTAGATCGCCACACGGTCTCCGCGTTCGACTCCGAGCTCCCTCAGGGCGTTGGCCGTGCGGCACACCTCATCGAGCAGCTCGGAGTAGGTGATCGTCCGGGTGTCGCCGGGCTCACCCTCCCAGTGGTAGGCGACCTTGTCGCCCTTTCCGGCGGCGACGTGCCGGTCCAGGCAGTTGACCGAGGCGTTGAGCTTCCCGCCCACGAACCATTTCGCGAACGGGAGGTCCCACTCGAGAACCGTGTCCCAGGGCCTCTCCCACTGGAGCGCTTCGGCCTGCTCGGCCCAGAACCCCTCGAGGTCGGCGTCGGCCTGCTTCCGCAGGGCGTCGTCGGTGACCAGGGCGTCGGCGACGAAGTCGTCGGGGGGCGGGAAGGTACGGCCCTCGGTGAGCAGTCCCTCGATGGCCTCGGACATGGTGTTCCTCCGTGCTCGCCGTGTGCGTCGTACGCGAGTGCATCGCCTGTCGGATCGCCGTGTGGAATCTACCCGGAGCGCGCCGCCCGGCCGAAGGCCCCGGGTGTGGTGGCCACGAGCACGGTGTGCGCACCGAGGCCGGGATCCGCAGTGAGCGCCGCGGCCTCCGTGGCGCGGCTCCGTCCCGCCAGGGCCTCGAGGTCGCCGCGGTGAGCTCCCTCGGCCCAGATTTGCTCCCCGTCGGCCACGAGGTCGGGCAGCCCGAGGGCGGTGAGCCAGTCGGTCTGGGTGGTGGCCGTGACCACCGACATGCCGGACGACTCGATGCTCTCCCGGAGGTACTCCAGCGGGAGATCGACGGTGATGTCGGTCGTGCCGGGTGATTTCAACGGCGCCGCTGCCCGTTGGTGACTCCGGTAGGTGCGCAGCCAGCCGTCGGGCCCGCGCTCGAGCAGTTCGCGCACCGGCACTGCGTAGTCGAGCAGGGCCACGATCCCGCGGTCGAGCACATGGGTGGCCTCCGCGAGCCACGTCGCAGCCGCCCGCGGCACGGGGAGACGACTCCCGGCGGGTGCGCTCTCTCCTGCGAGTACCGCATCAGCGGCGCGGGCGAGATCAGGCGCAGCGGCAACCGGAACCTCCACGAGAGTGCCCTCGGCCACGGCGCCCACCCGCACCTCCTGCCATCCGCTGTCGGTGCGTTCCACGATGTCGACGGGGATGTTGTCGAGGAGCTCGTTGGCGAGAACCACGCCGGTGAGTGGCCCGGCGGGCAGGTCGGGGAGCGATGTGAGGATCGGTCCCTGCCGGGGAGCCGGCTCCGGCGTGTCCCACTCGTCGACGACCTGCGAACCGAGGACGTCGCCGGCGGGTTCGATCCGCAGTGCCCCGGCCTGCGCCGCACGCGCGGCCTCGGAAACCTCGACCAGCACATACCGAAGCGCTGGGCCGCACGCCGGTTCCGCCCGCAGCACGTCGCGGGCGAGCCGTCCGTCACCCGCCCCCGCCTCGACCAGGAAGAACGGGTCGGGCTCACCCATCCCGGACCACCACATGTCGAGCGCACGGGCCACGAGGATGCCGAAGAGGCTGCCGGTCTGCGGGCTCGTCAGGAAGTCGCCGTCGCTGCGTCCGGGCCCCTGCCCACGGCTGAAGAAGCCCCCGGGCCCGTAGAGGGCCGCCTCCATGAACTCGGAGAAGGCGATCGGACCGTCGCGCCGGATCCTGGCCGTCAGGCTCTCGACGACCGACCCACCCACGGAGCGGTGCTCAGCCGACCGAGGCGGCGAACTCGCCGAGCTTGGCGAACAGCTGCGGGTACACACCGACGACGATCGTGGCCGCGGCGGTGACGAACACCGCTGCGTTGAGTGCCGGTGTCATGCGCACGCGTTCCTGCCCCTCTTCGGGCTCGTCGAGGATCATCGTGCGCGAGACGTTGGCGTAGTAGAAGAACGCGATCACCGAGTTGACGGCCGCGACGACACCGAGCACGACCGCGGCGGGTGTTGCGGCATCCAGCACCGAGCGGAACATGACGAACTTGGCGAACCAGCCGGCCAGCGGCGGAATACCGGCGAGAGAGAACAGGAACAGCGAAAAGGTGACGGCCAGCGCGGGTGACGACTGGACGAGCCCCCGGTAGCTCGCGATCTCGGCCGAACCCGTCCGTCGCGCGATGGCGATCACGCACGCGAACGCGCCGAGGTTCATGGCGCCGTAGATGAGCAGGTAGATCACGACGGCCTCGAACGAGGACGTGACGGCCGTGCCCGAACCGTCGGGTGCGACCGCGAACGGCACCAGCATGAAGCCACCCTGGGCGATCGCCGAGTAGGCGAGCATCCGCACCACGTTGGTCTGGCGCAGCGCCACGAGGTTCCCGAGTGTCATCGAGGCCGCGGCGAGGACCCACAGCACGGGCTGCCACGCCTCGGGCTGCCCGAAGAAGCCGGCGTAGATCAACGTGAGCATCGCCACGAAGCCGCCCGCCTTGGAGGCAACCGAGAGGAACGCCGTGACCGGTGTGGGTGATCCCTCGTAGACATCCGGTGCCCAGAAGTGGAAGGGCACAGCGGAGACCTTGAAGGCGAACCCGACGAGGGTCATGAAGATGCCGACGAGCAGGAGCGGCTTCACGCCGTCGGCCGCCACGGTGGTGCTGATGTCGGACAGCAGGGTGGAACCGCTGAAGCCGAACACGAACGACATGCCGTAGAGCATCACCGCCGACGACAGCACACCGAACAGGAAGAACTTCAGGCCCGCTTCGTTGGACTTCGGGTCGTGCTTGCGCCAGGCGGCCAGCGCGAAGGTCGGAAGCGAGACGGTCTCGAGCGCCACGAAGATGGTGACGAGGTCGCGCGCCGACGCAATGACGAGAAGCCCGAGTGTGGAGGTGAGCAACAGGAAGTAGAACTCACCCTCGTAGTACTCACCGTCGCCGATGTAGTCGAAGCTCATGAGCAGCGTGACCCACGCGACCACGAGGAAGAAGCCCTTCATCACCAGAGCGAAGTCGTCCACGACGTACGCGCCGCCGAAGAGCACGCGGTCTGTGCCGTCGACGGCGAGCGTGATCACCGGGATGAGGGCCGCGAGGACCCCCACGGAGGCAATGCGGGACGTGAGACCCCGCTCGTGCTCGTCGACGAAGAGGTCGACGACGAGAACCACGAGGATCACACCGGTGAGGATCAGCTCCGGTGCGAGCGCGTGGAAGTCGACGTGCGGGGTCACCGGCTAACCCCCGAACGCCTTGGTGGCGAGCTGCACGGCGTCGTCGGAGACACCGAAGATGAGATCGGGATAGACGCCGAGCACCACGATGAACACGAGGATCGGTGCCCAGGCGATCCACTCCGACACGTGGACGTCGTGGATGTGCCTGTCCTCGAACTCGGGTTTCACCGTGCCCATGGCGACCCGCTGGAGGAGCCAGAGCAGGTAGCCCGCGGCGAGCACGGTGCCGATCGCGGCGACGACCATGTAGCTGCGGAACGTCTCGAGGGGCAGTGCGTTCGCGGGGTTGTAGGCCGACAGGATGGCGGGGAACTCGCCCCAGAACCCGGCGAGGCCCGGCAGGCCGAGCGAGGCCATGGCGAGGAATCCCAGGATCCACCCCAGCTTGGGTGTGTCACCGAGCACGCCGCCGAGACGCGACATCTCACGGGTGCCGTAGCGCTCCCCGATGCTTCCGGCCACGAAGAAGAGCATGCCGGTGATGAGCCCGTGGGCGACCATGCCGAACACCGCCGCGCTGACACCGATGCTGGTGAGCGTCGCGATGCCGAGCATCACGAAGCCCATGTGGGCCACCGACGAGAAGGCGATGAGCCGTTTCATGTCGCGTTGCGCCAGGCAGCCGAGCGCACCGTAGATGATGCCGATGACGGCCAGGAGCCCGATCCACGGCGCCCAGTCGACGGCTGCGTCGGGCAGTACGGGAAGGGCGATGCGCACGAACCCGTAAGTGCCGAGCTTCAGGAGCACGGCGGCCAGGAGCACGGAGCCGACCGTGGGCGCCTCGGTGTGGGCGTCGGGAAGCCACGTGTGGAACGGGAACATCGGCACCTTGATGGCGAAGCCGAGGAACAGCCCGGCGAAGATCAGGTTCTGCGTGGTCCCGACGATGCCGGCACCGCCCAGCTCGGCGAGTTCCGGGATGTCGAAGGTGCCCGTCTGCCAGAAGATGGCCAGGAAGCCCAGCAGCATGAACGCCGAGCCGAACATCGTGAACAGGAAGAACTTGATGGCCGCGTAGCTGCGGTTGGGCCCGCCCCACACGCCGATCATGAAGTACATCGGCAACAGGACGATCTCGAAGAACACGAAGAAGAGGATGAGGTCCTGGGCGACGAAGGTGCCGATCATGCCGGTCTCGAGGAGCAGGACCAGCGCCAGGAACGCCTTGGGCGTGTGCGGCTTCGGGAAGTGGTTCCACGAGTAGACGACACAGGCGACGGTGATGAAGGCGGTCATCACGAGCAGCGGCAGCGAGATGCCGTCGATCCCGACGTGGTAGCGACTGGAGATCACGTCGATCCACGGCTTGTTGACCTCGAACTGGAGCCCGCCCCCGGCGTCGTAGTCGAAGCTCGCCACGATGGCGATCGACACGCCGAAGGTGGCCACCGTGGCCACGAGTGCCACGACCTTGACCAGGTACTCGTCGGTGCGTGGGATCAGCAGCAGCACGGCCAGTCCGACGATCGGAATGAACGTGACGAGTGTGAGTGCCCAGGAGTCGAACCAGTTCATCGTTTCCCTCAGTTGGCGAGTACGAGGGCGAGGCTCAGCACGCCCACCGCTGCGAACAGGATCAGTGCGTACCGCTGCACACGGCCCGACTGGATGTAGCGGAGCAGGCCGCCCGTCTCGTCGGTCGTGCGGGCGATCTCGTTCACCGTGCCGTCGACGACCTTCTGGTCGATGATGTCGTAGGTGAAGCGGCCGACACCCCGTGCCCCGGTGCCCATGGCGTTGACGACGCCGTCGATGACGTTCTGGTTGAACCAGTAGGCGGCACGGGCGATGGGCCCCTTGGTGGCGCCCACCACCCCGTCGGTGTAGAGGTGGTCGAGGTAGTACTTGTTCTCGAGGAACGTGTAGCCCGCCCGCGCGGCACCACTGCGCTCGGTGAGCCCTCGCGGCCCGAGGCCGTACCAGTAGTAGGCGACCCCGACCCCCACACCTGCGAGCGCCACGAGCATCGAGAAGGCCGCGAGACCGACCGAGAACTCGGGCACGATCACCTCCGGGAACGCCGAGGTGGGCTCGACCCAGTCGGTGAACTTGTGGATGTCGAAGGCCGTGGCGTTGAGCAAGCCGGCGAACACCGCGCCGCCCGCCAGGATCCACAGCGGGATCGTGATGGCACGTCCCGACTCGTGGGGGTGCTCGCTGCCCCGGTACTCCCCGAAGAACGTGAGGTACACGCAGCGGGTCATGTAGGCGGCGGTCATGAAGGCGCCGATGAGCCCGACGACGAGGAACAGGTCGTAGTCGGCCTTCCCGGCGGTGTTGATGATCTCGTCCTTCGACCAGAATCCTGCGAGCGGGAAGAACCCGGCGAGGGCGAACGACGAGATGATGAACGTCCAGAAGGTCTCGGGCATGTACTTGCGCAGGCCGCCCATCCGGCGCATGTCGAAGGTGTGAACGGCGTGGCTCACCGACCCGGAGCCGAGGAAGAGGTCGGCCTTGAAGAAGGCGTGGGTGAACAGGTGGAACACGGCGGCGAGCCAGGCTCCGACCCCGAGCGCCATGACCATGTAGCCGATCTGGCTGATGGTGGAGTACGCCAGCACCTTCTTGATGTCGGTCTGGACGAAGGCGAGCGCGGCTCCGATGATCACCGTGATGCCGCCGATGAGCGCCATCGGGTTGAGGCCGCCGTCGGCGATGTGGAAGCCCTCCCAGAACACGGGGTAGAGGCGCGCCCCGAGGAACACGCCGGCCACCACCATCGTGGCTGCGTGGATGAGAGCCGACACCGGCGTGGGACCGGCCATGGCGTCGGGCAGCCACGTGTGGAGGGGGAACTGACCCGACTTGCCGATGATCCCGATGAGGAGGGCGACCGAGGCGGCCGTGAGCACCGTCTGGCTCATCTCGTGGTTGAGGGCCATCTCGTTGATGGTCTGGACGTCGAAGGTGCCGCCGGCGCCGAAGAACAGGATGATGATCCCGATGATGAGGCCCACGTCGCCCGTGCGGGTGGTGAGGAACGCCTTGAGTGCGGCGTCGGAGTTGGCGCCCTCCTCCCACCAGTGGCCGATGAGCATGAACGAGCAGAGCCCGACGAGCTCCCAGCCGATGAGCATCTGGAGGGTGTTGCTCGAGATGACCAGCGTGAGCATGGAGGCCGTGAAGAGGCTGAGCGCCGCGAAGAAGTACGTGTAGCGGCGGTCGCCCTCCATGTAGCTCGTGGAGTAGATGTGCACGAGCAGCGACACGGTCGTGACGACGATGAGCATCATCACGGCGAGGCCGTCGATCATCGTGCCCGCGGTGACGTCGATCCCGCCGAGGGTGAACCACGAGACCGTGGAGATCACCGGGTCGACGACCGTGTGGCCGGCCTCGTCGGCGAAGCGGAACGCCTGACCGAAGCTGCCGAGAGCGTGCCCACCGCCGCCTTCGGCGCCCTCGACCCTGTCGATCCACTGGACTGCCGCGACGACCGACAGCACGAACGACGTGGCGAGCGCGGCGATGCCGATCTCGGAGCCGCCCTTAGGCATCTTCTTGCCGAAGAGGAGGATCAGAACGAACGACACGGCCGGAATGGCGGCGATGATCCAGGCGTAGCTCAGCATCCCACTAGCCCTTCAGGGAGTCGATCTTGTCGAGGTCGGGGCTGCGGAGGTTCCGGTAGACGAGCAGAACGAGCGCGAGCCCGACACCGACCTCTGCGGCGGCGATGGTGATGACGAAGAGAGCGAAGATCTGGCCGGCGATGGCGTCGGTGAACGCAGAGAACGCCACGAGGTTGAGGTTGACGGCCACGAGCATGAGCTCGACCGACATGAGAACGAGCACACCGTTGCGCCGCGCGAGGACACCGTAGACACCCGTGCAGAACAGGAACGCCGCGAGCATCAGGAAGAGGTTGAGCTCCATCGTCAGTCCCTCCGCGCCAGTGCGATGGCCCCGACGAGGGCACCGAGCAGGAGCATCGACACGACCTCGAACGGCACGATGAAGCTCCGGAAGATCGAGTCGCCCACCTCGGCGGTCGTGGTGGGCTCGACGAGCGTGATCTCCTGGGCACCGAAGGCATCGACGAGCAGGGCGATGAGGACGCCGAAGATGAACACGGCCACGATGGCCGCCGGCCAACGCTGGTCGTTGTCCTGGGGCTCGCCCTCCATGGGGGCGCGGGTGAGCATGATCCCGAACAGGAACAGCACCGCCACCGCCCCGATGTAGATGAGCACCTGCACCCATCCGACGAACTCCGCGGCGAGGAGGATGAACTGGGCGGCCGCGCCTGCGAGGACGACGATGAGGTAGAGCGCGGCACGCACGACGTTCTGCGAGCGCACGACGCCGATGGCGGCTCCCGCCATCGCGGCCGCGATGATCCCGAAGGCGACGGTTTGCGCGACCACGGCTACTTCTCCGCTCCGGCTTCGAGGGGCTCGGGCTCCGGCACGGTCTTCATCCACTCGCCGAGCTTGTTCTTGTCGTGCAGCAGCGATGCGATGTTGGGCTCCGAGTACTCGTACTCGGGGCTCCAGAACAGCGCGTCGAACGGGCACACCTCGACGCAGATGCCGCAGTACATGCAGAGCGCGAAGTCGATGCTGAAACGGTCGAGGACGTTGACCGACCGGGGGCGCCCACCCTCGCGCCGGGGTGGTCGCTGCTCCTTGTGGCCCTCGATGTAGATGCACCAGTCGGGGCATTCGCGCGCGCACAGCATGCAGACCGTGCAGTTCTCCTCCTTGAGGGCGATCACGCCCCGCGCACGCGTGGGCGGATCCTCCTTCTCGTGGGGGTACTGCGTGGTGACCGCACCCTTGAACATGGTGCGCAGCGTCACTCCCAGACCGGCAACGAGACCCGCACCCTTGAGCTTCGCCATCAGAAGGCCACCTTGCCCACGGCCCCGGTCGCTGCTCGCCGGGATACCCGGCTCACGGCCGCTCCCGGATGCATGCTCACTCGACTCCGCTCGCTCGCCATCAGAAGGCCACCTTGAAGAATCCCGTCACGGCGATGTTGAGGAGGGCGAGGGGGATGAGGAACTTCCAGGCGAGTGCCTGGAGCTGGTCCTCACGGAGGCGCGGGTACGTGAAGCGGACCCAGAACATCAGGAACGCCACGGCCATCGTCTTCACGAACAGCGCGAGCGGTCCGAGCACGTTCGCCAGGCCGCCGTCGACACCGGGGAGTGCCCACCCTCCGAGGAACAGTGTGGCGGCGAGGGCCGCGAAGGCGAAGGCGGTCCCGAACTCACCGATGAAGAAGAAGAGGAAGCGGAAGCCCGTGTACTCGACCATGAACCCGCCCATCAGCTCGCTCTCGGCGACGGGCATGTCGAAGGGAGTCTGGTTGAGCTCGGCCTGAGCGGCCACGAGGAACAACGCGAACCCCACGAACTGCGTGAGGACGAACGGGTTGCCGAGCCCCCCGAAGCCGAAGATCGAGCCGTCCTGTTGGGCGGCCACGATCCCCTGGAGGTTCATCGTGCCGGCGAGGATCACGACCCCCACCACGGCGAGCAGCAGCGGGAGCTCGTAGGCGATGAGCTGGCCGGCAGCGCGGAGGGCACCGAGCAGGGCGTACTTGTTGGCGCTCGCCCAGCCGGCCATGAGGACCCCGATGACCGAGAGGCTGGAGACGGCCAGGGCGAAGAACACGCCGACGTCGAGGTCGCGCACGACGAGGTCGGGGCCGGCGGGGACGACGATGAAGACGAGGAAGGTGGAGACGACAACGACCGCCGGTGCCAACGCGAAGACCTTGCGGTCGGCCGCGACGGGTATGACGTCTTCCTTCTGCATGAACTTGATGCCGTCGCCGATGAGTTGGTACCAGCCGTGGTACCCGCCGGGGTCCATCGGCCCGAGGCGGCTCTGCATGTGGCTCATCATCTTCAGCAGGAACGTGTAGCCGAGGATCAGGGCACCCAGCGGCACGAGGGCCGTGATGATCAGGACCTTCAACCCGAGGGTCCAGCCCCAGCCGACGTCGAGAGCAAGAGAGGCCATTATCTGTCGATGTCCCCGAGGATGAAGTAGAGCGACGCCAGGATCGTGACGACGTCGGGCACGTACACGCCCTTCAGCAGCCACGGCATGATCGACACGTTGGAGAACGACGCCGAGCGGATCTTCGTGCGGAAGGGGCCGAGACCGCCCTTCGAGAACACGTAGTAGCCCATCTGCCCGAGGGGGTTCTCGGTCTCCACCCAGATCTCACCCTCGGGCACCTTGATGATGCGCGGCACCTTGGTCATCACCGGGCCCTCGGGGAGCTTGTCGAGGAGCTGGAGGACCATGAGCGCCGACTCGCGTGTCTCCTGGAGCCGTACCCAGTAGCGCGAGAACGAGTCGCCGTCGGGGTGCGTCCAGACCGTGAAGTCGATCTCGGGGTACGCCAGGTAGGGGCGGCCGTCACGGCGCAGGTCCCAGTCGACGCCGCTGGCGCGCAGGTTGGAGCCCGACACGCCGTAGGCCTGCCCGACCTCGGCGGGAATGATGCCGACACCACGGCAGCGCGACTCGAAGATCTCGTTGTCGGCGAGCAGGTCCTCGAACTCGTCACAGGCGGTGAGGATGCGGTCCATCACGCTGCGGGTCTCGCTGATCCACCCCCACGGCAGATCGTCCTTGAGGCCGCCGATGCGGTTGAAGTTGGGGTGGAACCGACCGCCGGTGGCGCCCTCGATCACGTTGAGGACGTGCTCGCGGTCGCGAAAGCCGTAGAACGCCGGCGTGAGCGCGCCGAGCTGGAGGCCCATCTCGCCGAGGAAGAGGATGAACGTGGCGATGCGGCTCAGCTCGGTGAGGACGGTGCGGATGTAGACGGCCCGGGGAGGAGCCTCGAGCTCCATGAGCTGCTCGGCGGCACTCACGAACGGGACCTCGTTGGCGAAGCTCGAGAGCCAGTCGATGCGGTTGATGAGCGTCGTGACCTGCGGGTAGGAGCGGAACTCCGTGAGCTTCTCGTAGCCACGGTGCATGTAGCCGATCACCGGGTCGGCCTCCACCACACGCTCCCCGTCGAGCCGGACGGTGATCCTCAGCGTGCCGTGCGTGGCGGGGTGCTGCGGTCCGATGTTGAGCACCATGTCGCCGGTGTCGAGCTCGACGCCGACGGCGGCGTCGGCGAGATGGCGCATCGCGGCGGGCTCGACCTCGATGTCGGGCATCGCGGGCGTCGGCGTGGGGGTGTCGGGGCTCACGTGTCACCCCCGTCGCTGTCGGAGCTCTCCGAGCTGTCGGAGCTGTCGGAGCTGTCGGACGAGGCGTCGGCGGTCTCGCCGGAGGCCTCGTCCTCGGGGCCGGCGGGAACGTCCTCCACGTCGACGAGGCCCGGCCACGGCTTGATCGTGCGCGCCAGCAGCGGGAAGTCCTTGCGCAGCGGGTGCCCCTCGAATTCGGCGGGGAGGTAGAGCGCCTTCAGCGCCGGGTGGCCGTCGAAGGTGAAGCCGTACATCTCGCGGCACTCGCGCTCGTGCCAGTCGGCTCCGGGGTAGACGTCGACCCACGACGCCACACGGGGGTCGTTCTCGTCGAGGTCGGTCTTGAAGGTGACGCCCCAGTGCCTCGCCGTGCTCTGGACGTGGGCGAAGGCCTGGAAGCGCCCGGTGCCCCCGGCAACACCGGGAGCCGTCTCCTGCGGCTGGACCGGCGCCGACGGCGCGTCGCCACCCTCGCGTGGCGTGGGCGCCCAGTCGACACCCGACACGAACGACAGGAACTGGCAGTCGAGATCCGCCCGGGCCACCTCCGCGGCGCGGCGCCACGCCTCGTTCCTCACGCGTACCACGTAGTCGCCGTGGTTGTGGGCGGCCTCGATCACGTCGTCGCCGAGCAGCTCGTCGATGCGGGCGGCCAGCTCTTCGTACTCGGGCGTCGGGGCCGGCCCGCTGTCCTCGGGAGCGTTCTCGGGGGTGTCTCCGGTGGCGGCGTCCTCCGCGGTGGCGGGAGTGTCGTCTCCGGCCACGTCGGCGGCGGCGGCGTCGGTGGCCTCGGTGTCGGCCGCGGTGTCGTCCGTCTGCTCGTCAGGCGCCAACGACGATCGGCTCCCCGCGCCAGTGCTCTCCGCGCCAGCGCTGCGACATGTCTTCGTTCTGGATGCGCTCCTGGAGCATCACGATGCCCTCGAGCAGGGCCTCGGGCCGGGGCGGGCACCCCGGGATGTAGACATCGACCGGAATGATCTGGTCGACACCCTTGGTGACCGAGTAGGAGTCCCAGTAGGGCCCGCCACAGTTGGCGCACGAGCCCATCGAGATCACGTACTTGGGGTCGGGCATCTGCTCGTAGAGGCGCTTGATCGACGGGGCGATCTTGTCGGTGACAGTGCCCGAGATGCAGACGAGGTCGGCCTGGCGGGGACTCGCCGGGAACGGGATCACGCCGAGGCGCATCATGTCGTAGCGCGGGCTGGCGAGCGCAGCACCCATCTCGATCCCGCAGCACGCCAGGCCCCACTGGAACATCCACAGGGAGTACTTGCGGGAGTAGTTGAGAAGCCACGACAGCGGCTTCGGGCTCTTGCCGGAGTCGATCAGGCCCACCGCAGCACCCGCTTCCGCCAGGCGTAGAGAAGCCCGACCGCCAGGATGCCGATGAACACGAGCATCTCCACGAGCCCGAAGGTCCCCAGCGACTCGAGGTTGATGGCCCAGGGGAAGATGAACACGGCCTCGACGTCGAAGATCACGAAGAGCAGGGCGAAGATGTAGTAGCGGATGTGCGCCTGGCCCCACCCGCCGACCGGATCGACGCCCGACTCGTAGGTGAGGTACTTCTCCTCCTGGGGACGCGTGGGGCGGATCAGCCGACCGACCCCGAGCATGGCGCCCACCATGACGAACGCAGCGCCGATGAACACCGCGACGGTGATGTAGGACTGGTAGTAGCGGGTCACTGAGGTCCCTTCCCGCCCAGGAAGTGGCGGCCGCGCCGCAGTATAGGAGCGCCCTTTCCCGGCTCGCCTATTGCGCGGCAGGGTGTCCGGCGGACCCCCTCCGGCGCGCCAAGGCGGCTCACTCGACGCACGCCGCACCCGTCGGCCACCATCTCCCCCGATGCCGTCACCCGCACCGACCCTCGCCACCCTGTGTCACCGTGATCCGGGGAGCGAGGCGCTCCGGGACCACCGGCGGCGTCTCACCTGGGGCGAGCTGGAGGACCGCACCAATGCCATCGGGCACGGTCTCGGGTCGCTCGGGGTGCGCCCCGGCGACCACGTGGCCCTCGTGGCCACCAACCGGGCCGAGTTCGTGGAGCTTCTCCTGGCGGCCCTGCGCTGCGGGGCGGTGCTCACGCCTCTCAAGACCAGCTGGACGGGCGCGGAGCTGGGCCTGGTGCTCGACGACGCCGGTTCGGTTCTGGTGGTGACCGACACCGACGGTGGACGCCGGGCGGCCGCGGCCTCGGGCGTGCCGATCCTCGACCTCGACGCCGACTTCGACGCCTGGGTCGGGTCGCAGAGCCCCTCTCCGCTCGGCGCCGAACTCGGCGGGTGGCGGATGTCGTTCACGTCGGGAACGACGGGGCGCCCGAAGGGTGTTGCCCGCTCGCGGGACCTCGGCGTCCCCTTCTGCGAGTCGTTCCCCCGGTCGGCCGGATGGGCGCGGATGCTGGGCTTTCCCGACGACGCCCCGCACCTGGTGGTCTCCCGCCTGTTCCACGGGGCACCCCTGTCGTTCGGCCTCTCCGCGCTCGCCCTCGGCGCGCCTCTCCGGATCCTCGACCGGTGGGAACCTGCGCACGCCCTCGAGGCGATGGGCGACGGCGTGGCCTCGTCGAGTTGGGTGCCGTCGCAGTTCCGCGCCGTTCTCGGGCTCCCTGAGGAGATGCGTGCCGCGTTCGACCCCTCCGGACTGCGTACGGTCGCCCACGGCGGGGAGCCGTGCCCCGAGGAGTTGAAGCGGCGGGTCCTGTCGTGGTGGGGACCGGTGCTCACGGAGTACTACGGCTGCTCGGAGGGCGGGATGACGCTCGCCACGCCGGAACAGTGGCTGGAACGTCCCGGGACCGTGGGCCTTCCCGTGCCGGGACAGCGGATCCGCATCCTGGACGACGACGGGAACGACGTCCCGGCGGGCGTTGAAGGCCGGGTGTTTTTCGAGTACGAGAGCGGTCGGGCGTTCCGCTACGCCAACGACGACGCCAAGACCGAACGGGCCCATGTCGGCGCGGCGTTCACGGCCGGCGACCTGGGTCGCCTCGACGACGACGGCTTCCTGTTCCTCTCCGGGCGCAGCTCGGAGGTGATCGTCACCGCCGGCGTCAACGTCTACCCGGCCGAGATCGAGGCGGCGCTGTCGGACGTCCCCGGCCTCGCCGACCTGGCGGTCGTCGCCGGTCCCGACGAGCTCAGGGGCGAGCAGCCCGTGGCGTTCGTGGCCGTGGAGCCCGGCGCCGACGAGCGCACGGTGCTCGCCGACGTGTCCGCAGCCGCCGAGGCGCGACTGGCGGCGGAGAAGCGCCCGCGGGACGTGCGTGTCGTGGCGTCGATCCCCCGGGACCCCACCGGAAAGCTCCTGCGCGGCCGCCTCGAGGAGCAGCTCTGGGGCGACCGGCCCCGCTTCGCAGGCTGACCCATCCCGAGTAGCCGGCCGGGTTGGTGCACGAGGGAGGCTACGGGGCCGGGAGGGGGAAGTAGAGGGTGGCGTCCTTGGAGAACTCCCAGAACTCGTTGGGGAGGATCCCGATGGCCAGCACCGCCACGACACAGATCGCCAGGGCGATGCCGGTGCCGACGTCGACCCGGATGCGCGTCCCCAGCTTCACCGAGCCCGCCGGCGCCGCGTCGGGAGCCTCGTCGTGGGGCTCCTCGCCGTCCATGTACATCGAGACGACGACCCGCAGGTAGATGAAGGCAGCGATGACCGCGGCGATGACGCCGACGATCGCCAGCGAGTAGTCCTCGGCGTCGACCGCGGCGGCGAAGATGTCGAGCTTGGCGACGAACCCCGCGGTGAGCGGTACCCCCGCCATGGCCAGCAGCATGAGCGTCAGCACACCGGCCAGGAACGGCTCGCGGCGCCCGAGGCCCTTGTAGTCGTCGAGGGAGTACGAGCGGTCCTCGGGCCCCGACACGAGCGTGATCACGGCGAAGGCGCCGCTGACCATGAAGGTGTAGGCCAGCAGGTAGAGCAGCGCGGCGGCCACGCTGTCGGTCGTGGCCGTGTAGACGCCGATGAGGACGTAGCCGACGTGGCTGATCGACGAGTACGCCAGCATCCTCTTGATGTCGGTCTGCGTGAGCGCGGCGATCGAGCCGACGAGCATCGACAGGACCGCCAGCACCCACACGATCCCGCGCCAGTCGTTGCGCTGGAGGCTGAAGGCCCCGACGATCACCCGTAGGAACGCCGCAAAAGCCCCGGCCTTGACGGCGGCGGCCATGAACCCCGTGACGGGCGACGGTGCGCCGTCGTAGACATCGGGTGCCCACATGTGGAACGGCACCGACGCCGACTTGAAGGCGACACCCACGATGAGGAGCCCGATGGCGGCCAGGAGCACGCCGTGGTCGAGGAGCGACCGCCCCGCGAGGAACTCCGAGATGGTCGTGAGGTTCGTGGAGCCGACCGCCCCGAAGGTGAGCGCCACGCCGTAGAGGAAGATCGCCGACGAGAAGGCGCCGATCAGAAAGTACTTGATCCCCGCCTCCTGCGACTCCGCACGTCGCGGGTCGATGGCCGCCAGCACGTACAGCGGGATGGACAGCACCTCGAGGGCGATGAACACGACGATGAGGTCGTTGGCCGTGGCCATGACCAGAAGGCCCGCCGACGAGAACAGCAGCAGCGCCAGGTACTCCGGTCCCTCGAGGCCGACGCGCGTGACGTAGCCCGCCGACACGAGAAGGGCGAGCAACGTGGCGATGAGGACGACGATCGAGAGGTACACGGCGAAGCCGTCGAGGGCGACCATGCGCCCGAACGTGACGTAGCCGCCGTCGTCCTGAACCTGGAGCCACTGGTACACGGTGAAGACGAGGGCACCGACCACCCCCACGAAGGCGGTGAACACCGATGCGGCGTGCACGCCCGGGGCGCGTTTGGCGAGCGCCCGACCCATGACGATGACCACACCCGCGCCCGCCACCGCGAGCGTGGGGATCACAGCCAGCCACTCGATCCCGGGCGTGGAGAAGTCGCTCACTCGTGCTCCTCCTCATCGGCGTCACGCATCTCATCCCGCGAGATGTCGACGTTGACGTCTGGCTCGCTGTAGTCGGTGCGCTCCTCCAGGTGCCGGATCACGACCTCGGCAGTGGGCTCGACGCGCTCGAGGACCGGCTTCGGGTACACGCCCAGGAAGAGGCTGAGCAGAAGCAGCGGCGCCACGACCACGATCTCCCGTACCCCGACGTCGGGGAAGGCCCGGTTGGCCTCGTCGGGCTCCTCGGTGAACACGCGACGGAACGCCCAAAGCATGTAGACCGCGGCGAAGATCACACCGACCGCCGCCGCGATCGCCCACGGACGGTTCGCGAAGAACGTTCCCAGCAGCGCCAGGAACTCACCGATGAAGCCCGAGAAGCCCGGGACCCCGATACCGGCGAGCGTGGCAACGAGGAACAGCGCCGTGAAAACAGGCGCCACGTTCCAGATCCCCTTCAGCTCCGAGATCTGTCGCGTGTGGCGGCGCTCGTAGAGCATCCCGACGAGCAGGAACAGCGACCCGGTCGTGAGGGGGTGGCTGAGCATGTTGAACAGCGCACCGTCGAGACCGATGGTCGTGAGCGAGAAGATCCCCAGGATGATGAACCCCATGTGGGCGACCGACGAGTACGCGATGAGCCGCTTGAGGTCCTTCTGTACCGATGCCACGAGCGCGCCGTAGAGGATTCCGATCACCGACAGGGCCAGCAGGAGCGGGGCCAGGTCGACCGACGCCTGGGGGAACAACGTGAACGAGAAGCGCAGGAACCCGTAGGCGCCCATCTTCAGCAGGACACCGGCCAGGATCACCGAGCCGAACGTGGGTGCTTCGGTGTGGACGTCGGGCATCCACGTGTGGAACGGGACCAACGGTGCCTTGATGGCGAACGAGATGAAGAACCCGAGGAACAGCCAGATCTCGGTGGAGCGCGCGAGGCCGTTCCACTCCATCAGGGTCCGGAAGTCGAACGTGAGCACGCCGGTGTCACTCTGGTGGAGGAACGCCAGGGCCAGGATCGAGATCAGGAACAGCGCCGATCCGGCCATCGTGTAGATGAAGAACTTCACGGCCGCGTACTTGCGTCGCTCGTGGCCCCACTCCCCGATGAGGAAGTACATCGGGACCAGCAGGAGCTCCCAGAACACGAAGAACAGGACGAGGTCGAGGCTGAGGAAGATCCCCATGATCGCCGTCTCGAGCAGCAGGAAGTGGAACATGTACGCCTTGACCCGGTACTGGAGCGACTGGGCGGCGAGAAGCCCGATCGGGAACAGCAGCGCGGTCACGACGACCATGAAGAGGCTGATGCCGTCGATCCCGAGCGTGTAGCTGATCCCGAGCTCGGGGATCCACTGGTAGCTCTCCACGAACTGGAAGTGGCCGTTGCCGGTCTGGAAGTGCCAGAGCATGTAGCCGACGAGGCCCGCCGTGCAGGTGGTCGTGGCGTAGGCGATCCCTCGTGCCAGCTCGGGTCGCCGCGCCGGGGTGAACAGCACGAGGAGTGCGCCGAGAGCCGGCGTGAACGCGATGGCGGTGAGGACGGGCCAGTCGGGCATCAGAGGACCCGCCAGACCACGTAGAGGAGGATGAGCGCCGAACCGACGAGGACGCCGAGCGCGTAGTTGCGTACGTTGCCGGTCTGGACCCGTCGGACGTTGCGACTACCCCACAGGAACAGGCGGCCGACGCCGTTGACGGTGCCGTCGATCCCCCGCTCGTCGACGGGCCCGGCGAGGAAGTCGGCGAACCAGCGGCCGGGGCGGCGCACGCACCACGACACGAGCCTGTCGAGGTAGAAGGCGTTGGCGACCACGACGCTCAGGCGGCCCACCTTGGCGGGGAGGATGTCGGTGCGACCGGGGAGCCCCCGACGGTAGATGTGGCGGGTGAAGAAGATGGTGCCCACCGCGATCGCCAGGGAGAGCATGCTGAGCGAGAACCCGGCGAGGAATGACGGTGCGTGGATCGGCTCCGTGCCCTCGAACACCGGATCCAGCCACTTGTCGAGGTTCTCGAACGACGTGAACGGGAGGTTGATGACGCCACCCACCGTGGCGAGGACCGCCAGGGCGAGCAGCGGCACCGTCATCAGCCAGTTCCGCTCCGGGGGTGGCTCCTCGAGTTGCGGCTCGGGGTCGACGGGCATCTTCAGGTCGATGGCGACCTCGGCGGCCAGGTCGCCCGCTGCCGGGGGCTCGTCGACGCCGACGGGTGCTTCAGCGCCGTCGGTGGCGTCGTCCACGGGCGGGGCAGGGTCGTCGTCGGAACCTCCCGAGACGACGGGGACCCCCTTCCGGAAGCGCTCGTTGCCGAAGTAGACCATCCACACCTGACGGGTCAGGTAGAAGGCCGTGAAGAAGATGGAGGCGGTCCCGAGGACCCACACGGCCTTGTTCGACCAGCCGCCCGCGAAGAAGGCGCTCTCGAGGACGCCGTCCTTCGACCAGAACCCGGCGAAGGGGAAGACGCCCGAGATCGACAGCCAGGCCGCCATGAAACCGAGGGCCGTCAGCGGCATGTAGCGGCGGAAACCCCCCATGACGCGCATGTCCTGGTTGTCGTTGTTGGAGTGCATCAGCGACCCGGCGCCGAGGAACAGCGTCGCCTTGAAGAAGGCGTGCATGATCACGAAGAAGACGGCCGCCGCCGGTGCACCGACACCGAGCCCGAGGAACATGTAGCCGATCTGGCTGATCGTCGAGTAGGCGAGCACCTTCTTCAGCTCGAGTTGCATGGTTCCGGCGGCGCCGGCGAGGAAGCACGTGAGTGCGCCGACCCACGCCACGGTCGTGAGCGCCGCCCCACCACTGGCCTCGAAGAACGGGTAGGTGCGTGCGATGAGGTAGACGCCGGCGGTGACCATCGTGGCGGCGTGGATGAGCGCGGACACGGGGGTCGGGCCGGCCATCGAGTCGGGGAGCCAGATCGAGAGGGGGAGCTGTGCGCTCTTGCCGACGGCGCCGACGAGCAGAAGGAGCCCGATGGCGGTTGCGGTCCCCTGGGACAGGCCCGACGCCGCCTCGAGGCCCGGGACGTACTCGAGGGTGCCGACGCTGGCCACGATGAGGAGCATCGCGATGAGAAAACCCACGTCGCCGGTGCGGTTCGTGATGAAGGCCTTCTGGCCCGCGACGGCGTTCTCCTCCTTCTCGTACCAGAAGCCGATGAGCAGGTAGGACGCGACGCCGACGCCCTCCCATCCGAGGAAGGTGAGCAGGAGGTTGTCGGCGAGGACGAGCACGAGCATCGACGCCACGAAGAGGTTGAACCAGGCGAAGAACCGGGCGAAACGCTCGTCGCCGTGCATGTAGCCGATGGCGTAGACGTGGATCAGCGTCGCCACACCCGTCACGAACAGGATGTAGGCCATCGACAGCGGGTCGACGAGGAACCCGAGATCGACGTGGAACGCACCGGCGGGAACCCACTCGTAGATCGTGGAGATCTCGAGGCGCTCCTCTGCGGGCAGGCTCTGGAGAGCGAAGAACGACACGACCGACCACACGAACGACAGGCCGACCATGGCCGCGGCGAGCCATCCGGCTCGGGGCTCGCCGAAGAAACGCCGACCGAAGAACGACAGCACGACCCAGCCCACCAGGGGCAGCAGCGGGACGATCCAGATCAGCTCGAGGATGTCGCGGGCTGTCATCGCCGGGTCTCCGTGTGCATGCGCCTCAGCCCTTCAGGAGGTCGAGATCGTCGGCGGTGTCGCGCTTCTTCCTCCGGAAGATGGCGACGATGATGGCCAGGCCCACCGCCACCTCCGCGGCGGCCACGACGAGGACGAAGAACACGATGGTCTGCCCGCTGATGTTGTCGAGCTTCTGGGCGTAGGTGACGAGCGACAGCGTCGCAGCGTTGAGCATGAGCTCCACGCACATGAACATGACGAGGACACTGCGCCGGACGAGGAAGCCGATTCCGCCGATGGTGAACAGCATGGCGGCGAGGACGAGGTAGTAGTCGGCGGTGATCGTCACGACGACCCTCCCCCGGTCGCGTCGGCGTCTGCGTCACCCGGCGCATCCACGTCGTCCCTGATCTGCGACGACCTGAACGTCTGCCGTGAGAGCACCACCGCTCCGACCACGGCGATCACCAGCAGCACGGCGGTGATCTCGAACGGCCAGAGGTAGTCGCCGAAGATGCTGCGTGCGACCGTGTCGACGTTGCCGCCGTCCTCACCGCCGAGGCTCCCCTCGAGGGACCGGAGGCCCGTCGTCCACGTACGACCCGTGAGGAAGATGACTTCGGCGAACAGCAGGCACCCGAACCCGAGAGCGAGCGGGCGCTGGTAGGGCCGGGGGTCGTCGAGGTCGAGCGTGCGGTCGACGCCGAGCAGCATGATGACGAAGAGGAACAGCACGACGATGGCGCTGGCGTAGACGATCACCTGGACCGCTGCGACGAGCTGTGCCTCCTGCTGGAGGAAGAAAACGGCCACGCTGAGCAGCGTCGCGACGAGCGCCAGCGCCGAATGGACGGGATTGCGAAACAACACGACGCCGAGCGCGCCGCCCAGGGCGATCGCTGCGAACACGAAGAAGATGACAACCTCCATCAGCGACCACCCCGTGCCCCGTCGACCAGGTCCTCGGTCTCCTCGTTCTCGTCGGCCACGAGGTAGGCCGGCTCTTCCGGACCGGTCCCGGCCTCGGCGTGCGGCGACACGGCCTGGCCCCTCTCGGGCCGGCGCACACCGAAGCCGAGCTCACCCGACCAGTTGACGCGGTTCTCGTACTCGACACGCCCCGAGGGGGATGTGGCTCGCATCCACTCGCTGGTGTGGTCGTCCTCACCACCCGTCCAGTACTCCCAGGGCTGGCGCCGAGCGCGGCCGTCGTCGTCGACGAGCAGTTCCTTCTTGGTGTAGATGGCGTCGTCGCGGTTCGAGAAGGAGAACTCGAAGAGCTTCGTCTCGGTGATGGCCTCGGTGGGGCAGGCCTCCACGCACATGTCGCAGTGGATGCAGCGCAGGTAGTTGATCTCGTAGACGAAGCCGTACCGCTCACCGGGTGAGACCGGGTCGTCGAGCGGATTGTCCCTGCCGCGCACGTAGATGCAGTCAGCGGGGCACACGCCGGCGCACAGCTCGCAGCCGATGCACTTCTCCATGCCGTCCTCGTAGCGGTTGAGGACGTGGCGACCGTGCACACGTGGTGGCTTCGGGCGCTTCTCGGCCGGGTACTCCGTCGTGACGGTCGGGCGGAAGAAGTTCCTGATCGTGACGCCGAAGCCGCTCCACCGACCCATCAGCCCACCCCCTCCGGTGTCGTCGGCGCCGGTGCCGACTCCTCGAGGGCCTGAGGGCGCGACATCGCGGCCCACAGGAGCGCGTAGGCGACCAGCACGACCGCGACGACGGCCGGGATGACGGCCCACAGGTTCCAGTCCTCCTCGCGGCCCACCACCACGGCGGTCGCCACGATCGCCCACAGGACCGCGATCTCGATGAGGTACTTCCACCCGAGCCCCATGAGCTGGTCGTAGCGCAGGCGGGGCAGGGCCGCCCGGATCCACACCGTGCAGAAGAGGAGCGCCCAGAGCTTGAGCATGAACCAGACGATGGGCCAGAGCCACGACACGGTCTCGATGTGCGGGCCGGCCGGACCTCCCAGGAAGAGCGTGACCGCCAGTGCCGACATCGTGATGACGTTCATGAACTCCGCGAGGAAGAAGATCGCGAACCGGATGCCCGTGTACTCGGTGTGGAATCCCCCGGTGAGCTCCTGTTCGGCCTCGACGAGGTCGAAGGGCGGGTGGTTGGTCTCGGCGATGGCGGCGATGATGAAGATCACGAAGGGGACGAGCGCAGGCAGCCAGAACCAGTCGCCGACGACGGAGCCCCACCCGGTCCATCCCTGCTCGTTCACGATGCCGCGCGTGGACAGGGTGCCAGCCTGGATCAGGACACCGACGATCGCCAGTCCGAGCGCACCCTCATAGCTGAGCAGCTGCGCCGACGCCCGCACCGACCCGAGCAACGGATACTTCGACCCCGACGACCAGCCCGCCAGCATCACGCCGTACAGGCCGATTCCCGACATGGCAAGGATGAACAGCACCCCGATGGGGACGTCGGCCACCTGGAGGTAGGTGGTCTTGCCGAACACTGTGACCTCACCACCGATGGGGATGAGGCTGAACGCCAGGAGAGCCGGGACGATCGACAGGTACGGGGCGAGGAGGTAGACGGGGCGGTCGGCCCGGTCGGGGATCATGTGCTCCTTGAAGAAGAGCTTGATGCCGTCGGCGAGCGTCTGGAGGATCCCGAACGGCCCCGCGATGTTCGGTCCGGGGCGGTTCTGCATCTTGCCGATCACGCGGCGCATGAACCACACGTAGAGCATCACCGACACGAGGATGAGAGCGAAGACGACGATCACCTTCCCGAGCGCGATGAGAACGGCCGTGGTGTCGACCCCGCCCGACCACAGCGGGTCGCCGGCAGGGGCGGTCGTCGTGGTGACGGCCGTGTCGACAGGGCCGCCGGGCTCGAAGCCGGGAGGGGGTGCAACCTGGGCCGGAATCACGAGAGCGTCTCCACGCGCAGGTCGGTGACCGGGTCGCCCGCACCGATGAGTTCGGACGCACCGTGCTCGCCCGGCTGGTTCCAGGCGAGGAACGCCGTCCCGGGCGGTGTGGCCGGATCGACGAGGATCTCGAGCACCGCCATCCCGCGTGCACTCGTTGCACGGACCCGCTCACCGGTGGACACGCCGAGGCGGTCGGCCTCGGTGGGATGCACGCACAGGACCGTGTCGGCGGCGAGCGCCATCAGCGACGGCGACGTCGCCGTGACCCGGCCGGCGTCGTAGAGCGTTCGGGACGAGATGAGCCGCAGCGCGTAGCCGTCGCGTGCGGCGACGTCGGTGGCGGGTGCGTCGGCGTCCCAGGAATACAGCGGTGGGGGCTCGGGGAGATCGACACCCTCCTCCTCAGCGGGTTCGTCCTCGGCCGGTACGTGGTCGGCCGCCTCCTCGCCGGGGATGTCCGCCGCCGGGGCGGCGTCGCTGCCCGACGGCAGAGGATCCCAGGAGGTGGTGGCCGGGCGGCCCGGGCCGTGGACGATCTCGTCGAGGTGATCGCGCGCCGGGAGCACCACGCCGTCGCGTGCGGTGGCGAGAAGCGTGGCGTCGGCTCCCCGGAAGGCGGAGGCCACCGCCGAGATCTCGTCCCGCACCTCATCGGTGTCGAGCATGTCCACGTCGACACCGAAACGCAGCGCCAACTCCGCAGCGATCCGCCAGTCTTCCATGACGGCTCCCGGCGGCGTGACCGCGTGAGCGAGACGCTGGACCCGACCCTCGAGGTTGGTCGACGTCCCCTGCTTCTCACCCCACAACGCCACGGGCAGGAACACATCGGCATGTCGCGAGTTGTCGGACTCGAACGCGTCGACGACCACCGTCCAGTCGACGGCGGCGAGAGCATCCCGGGCGAGCTGACCGTCGGGGAAGTCGCCGAGCACGTCGGCGCCCAGCAGGACGAGGCAGCGGATCCTGCCGTCCACCGCAGCCCGCAGGATTCCCTCGGCGTCGTAGCCGACGTCGGAGGGTGTGGTCCCCCACGCAGCGTCGAACCAGGACGCGCCGGCCTCGGTCGTGACGCGACCCGGCAGGAATCCGGGGGTCAGCCCGAGGTCGAGCGCCCCGTGGACGTTGCCGCGGTGCAGCGCCGAGAGGAACCGGGTTCCCTCGATTCCCGCGAACGCTGCGGCTGCACGTACGGCGGAGTCACTCGACTCGGCCGATGACGCCCGCCCGAGAACGACGACCGGCGGTGACGACGCGTCGCGTAGTAGCTGGGCGGCGTCGCCGACCGCTCCGCCCGGTGACTGCCCGGACACGGCGGCGACGAGCTGCTCGGCGGTGCTGCCGAGCTCCCCGGGGGCATGACGGACCACAGCGTCGGCGTAGGGCGTGAGGCCGTTGTCGCGGCTGGAGAGGTCGACGAGCGGCACACCGAGGTCCTCGACCGCGCGCCGGATGCGGAGATAGAGGACCGGCAGCTCCTCTTTGACGTCGGGGCCCGCGAGCACGATGGTGCCGGCCGTGTCGAGGTCGGCGATCTGCGCACGGTCGATACCGAGCACGACCTCGGCGGGGAGCCCGTCACCGAGTTGTGCGTCGACGTTGTCGGTGCCGATGACACCCTTGGCGAAGCGCGCCCACGCGTAGGCGTCTTCGTTGGTGCCATGGGCGCCACCGAGCACGCCGACGGCAGTGGCTCCGTGCGCGTCCACCACGTCGCGGATCCCGTCGACGGCCGCGTCGAGCGCCTCGGGCCAGGTGACCGGCGCGAGAGCGTCGTCGCGCCGCAGCATCGGCTCGGTGACGCGCTCGTCGGAGACGATGTGCTCGTAGGCGAAGCGGCCCTTGTCGCACAGCCAGCCGTGGTTGACGGGCTCGGAGTCGACGCCGAGGAGGCGGACGAGCCGGTCCCTGTCCGACTGGAGGGCTCCCCGGCAACCGACGGCGCACGTCGTGCACGAGGTCTCGACCGTCCGGAGGTCCCAGGGACGCGCACGGAAGCGGTAGGGCGACGCGGTGAGCGCACCCACCGGGCAGATCTGCACCGTGTTCCCCGAGAAGTAGGAGGAGAAGGGCTCGTCGGGGTAGGTGATCACCTCGGTGTGCATTCCCCGCTCGCCGAAGTCGATGAGCGGGTCGCCGGCGATCTCGTCGGCGAAGCGCGTGCAGCGGCCGCACTGGATGCAGCGCTCGCGGTCGAGCATGACGAGGTCCGACACGGGAATCGGCTTGTCCCAGTGCCGCTTCTCCTCGACGAAGCGAGACTCACCGGGGCCGAAGGCGAGCGTCTGATCCTGGAGCGGACACTCGCCGCCTCGGTCGCACACCGGGCAGTCGAGCGGGTGGTTGACGAGCAGGAACTCGAGGATCCCGTCCTGGACCTTCTTCACGCTCTCCGACTGGGTGTGGACCACCATCCCGTCGGCGACGGCCGTGGCGCAGCTGATCTGGAATCCGCGCATGCCCTCGACCTCGACGAGGCACATCCTGCACATGCCGACCGGCTTCATCCGCTCCTGGTAGCAGAAGCGAGGGATGTAGGTGCCGTGCTCCTCGGCGACCTTGATGAGGAGGTCGCCGTTGCCCGCCGTGACCTCCTTCCCGTCGATCGTGAGCGTCACCGTGTCGGGGCCCTTGGGCTTGGGCATCGAGTACGCGTGGGCCGACGGCCACTGGCTGATCGGGATCGACGTCACGCCGCACCTCCCGCCGGGAAGGAGACGGGCACGGACGGGCCCGACGGCACGACGGGGGGCTCCTCGCCCGCCCGCACCTCAGGACGACCGAACCGCTCCACGATCTCGTCACGGAAGAACCGTTCGAGGCTGACGATGGGCGACACGATGCTCGGGCCGAGCGCACAGATCGTCGTCTGGGCGAAGGGGGCGTTGAGACCGGGCACGATGTTGTCGCTCACGTCGAGCAGGAGGTCCATGTCCTCGGCACGGCCCTCGCCGTGCGACATGCGGTAGAGGACCTTCTCCAACCACCCGGAGCCCTCGCGGCACGGCGTGCACTTGCCGCACGACTCGTGAGCGAAGAACCTCACGAGGCGCCAGGCCACGAGCAGCGGGTCGACGGTGTCGTCGTAGACCATGATCGCACCGGAGCCGAGCATCGACTTGTAGTCGTTCTGGACGACGTCCATGTCGAGGGGAACGTCGAGATGCGACGGCATGAGCCACGGAGACGACGCACCCCCGGGGATGAAGAACTTCAGGTCGCGCCCACCGGGGATACCGCCGGCCAGGTCGTAGATGAGCTCGCGGAACGTCATGCCGAGCTCCACCTCGTAGTTCCCGGGGCGCTCGACGTGGCCCGACACCGAGAAGATCCGCGTGCCGGTGGACTTTCCGACCCCGAGGTTGCCGTACCACTCCCCACCCTTCTCGATGATCGCCGGGAGGGTCGACAGCGTCTCGACATTGTTGACCACGGTGGGGCAGGCGTAGAGGCCCTCGGCGGCGGGGAATGGGGGCTTCACGCGCGGCATGGCGCGCTCCCCCTCGAGGCTCGAGAGCAGCCCGGTCTCGTCGCCGGCGATGTAGGCACCCGCGCCGCGGTGCACGATGACGTCGAGGTCCATGCCCGTGCCCTGGATGTCGTTGCCCAGCAGGCCCTGGTCGTAGGTGTTGCGCACAGCCTGCTCGACACGCTCGGCACCCAGGGCGAACTCGCCGCGGATGTAGATGAACGCCTTCTTCGCCTGGATCGAGCGGGCGGCGATGGCGATCCCCTCGACGAGCTGGTGCGGATCGCCCTCCAGCAGCATGTGGTCCTTGAAGGTGGACGGCTCACCCTCGTCGGCGTTGCAGGCGAGGTAGCGCGGCTTGTCGACCTCGTCGCCGAGGAACGACCATTTCGTGGCAGCGGGGAAGCCCGCACCTCCACGACCGCGCAGTCCCGACGCCTTCACCTGCTCCTCGCGGATGTCGGCGGGCGTCATCGTGAGCGCCGTGCGCAGCGACGCGAACCCGCCTGTGGCGAGGAACCGTTCGAGCGTCCACGAGTCGTCGGGGTGCTCGCGCAGACGGCGGGTGACGATACGGGTCTCGGCCATCAGGAGCCGCCCTCCGTCTCGGAGCCCGGCGCGGCACCCGCCACGACGTCGATCCTGCCACCTGAGATACCGCGGGCGGCGCGTTTCCCGTTGCGGTACTCGTCGATCAGCGTCTCGGTGCTCTCGAGCGTCTGCTTGGCGTGGTAGTCGTAGTTGACCTGAAGCACCGGCGCGTCGTCGCATGCGGCGAGGCACTCGACCTCCTCGACGAACACGTCGTCGTCGTCGGCGTAGCGCTTCCGGAGCTGCTCGTAGAGCTCGGGGCCTCCGCACACCAGGCAGGTCGCGTTGGTGCAGACCGACACGACGAAGCGCCCGACGGGCTCGCGCTTGAACATCGTGTAGAAGGAACAGACACCGAGGACCTGTGCGTCGGTGAGCCCGACGAGCTCACCGATCTCCTCCATGGCCTCCGGCGTGACCCACCCGTCCTGGTCCTGGGCGAGGTGGAGCAGCGGAAGGACGGCCGAGCGCTTGAACGGGTACTGCTCGATGATCTCCCGTGCACGCGCGCGGTTGGGGGCCGTGAACGCCATCAGCGGTCGACCTCACCGAGAATCGGATCGACACTCGAGATGACGGCGACGGCGTCGGCGACGAGTGTGTTCCTGAGCATGGGCTCCATGGTCTGGAGGTTGTTGAGCGAGGGCCCGCGGATGTGCAGCCGGGCGGGCTTGCCGGTTCCGTCGGACACGATGTAGCAGCCGATCTCGCCCCGGGGCGACTCGATCGGCACGTAGGTCTCTCCGGCAGGGACGCGGAAGCCCTCGGTGAAGTGCTTGAAGTGGTGGATCAACGCCTCCATCGACTCGTTGATCCGGGCCCGAGGCGGTGGTGTGACCTTGAGGTCGTCGGAGCGGTAGTCGCCCGCCGGCATCCTCTCCACGCACTGGCGCACGATCTTGATCGACTCGTAGATCTCGTAGAGCCGGATGCGGTAGCGGTCGAAGCAGTCGCCGTTCTGCGCCGAGATGACGTCGAAGTCGACCCGGTCGTAGGCCAGGTAGGGCTGGGCTTTGCGGAGGTCCCACGCGAAGCCCGTGGAGCGCAGGATCGGGCCGCTGACGTTGAGCGCCAGCGCCTCCTCGGTGCTGATGACGCCCACACCGACCATCCGCTCGAGCCACACCGGGTTCTCCATCAGGAGATCCTCGTACTCGGGCACGTTGGTCTCGACGAGGTCGCACAGGGCGATCGCCTCCTCCTCCCAGCCGTCGTGGAGGTCGGCGGCAACGCCGCCGGGACGGATGTAGTTGTTGTTCATCCGCAGGCCGGTGACCGCTTCGATGTAGCGGAGCACCTCCTCGCGCTCGCGCCATCCGTAGAGCATCATCGACAGGGCGCCCAGGTCCAGACCGTTCGTGGCCTGGAACAGGAGATGTGAGGCCATGCGGTTGAGCTCGGCCATCATCATGCGGATCCAGGTGGCCCGCTCCGGGACCTCGAGGTCGAGCAGCCGCTCGACCGCGAGGGAGTAGACGAGCTCGTTCGACAGCGGTGAGGCGTAGTCCATCCGGGTGACGTTGGTGGCACCCTGGACGTAGGTGAGCCCTTCGGCGGTCTTCTCCATGCCGGTGTGGAGGTAGCCGATGACGGGCTTGACGCGCACGACGCGCTCCCCGTCGAGTTCGACCATGACGCGTAGCACACCGTGGGTGGACGGATGCTGTGGGCCGAAGTTGACGATCATGGTCTCGTCGCTCTCGGGCCACGGGCCTCCCGTGAGGACGACGTCGGTCATGGAGCGCTCGCCCATCACCTGCGCGCCCTCGTCGGTCTGGTGACCGAGGCGCGATTCCTCGTGGGCCTCGGTGGCGGCGACCGCCGCCGCGAAGTCATCCTCCACCTCGTGGAGCTCCTCGCGCGTCACGGGTTCACCGTCGTCGGATGTCTCGGCGCCCGGAGTGTCGACCTCGGGAGACCTGCTCATCGAGGGGCCGGGTCTTCCTTGAACGTGACCGGCACGTAGCTGGGTGCATCGTCCTTGCGCAGCGGGTGGCCGGCCCAGTCGTCGGGCATGAGCAGGCGGGTGAGGTCGGGATGATCCTCGAACACGACGCCGAACATGTCGTAGGCCTCACGCTCGGCGAAGTTCACGCCGGGGAACACCGCTGTGAGGCTCGCCACCGACGGGTTGTCGGCCGGGAGCTCGGCGATCGTGCGGATGCGCCGGTTGCGCTCATGTGAGAGGAAGTTGGCGACGACCTCGAAGCGGAGCGGTTCCACACCCTCGACGACGAGGCGCGTCTCGTCGGTGAGGTGGTCGACCGCCGTGACGTCGACACACTGCGTGAACTGCTGCTCATCGCGAAGGAAGGTCGCCGCGGCGAGCCAGTCGGCCGGATCGAGATAGACGACGGGCTGACCGTGGGAGTCGTGGAACACCGCCGTGTCGAACTCCTCGACGAGCGCCGCAGCCACCTCGTCACCGGGGGCGCCGCTCGCCTCGTCGCCGGAGGCCGTGTCGTCCTCCTCGGGAAAAGTTTCACGAGCGTTGTCGTCAGTCATGGGGGTCCGTCACGCCTCGGAGGTCACGCCGGAACGCCGGCTTCGTCGATGTGGATCCCCGCGCCTCCGCCGGTTTCCTCCCGGCGGCGCAGCAACTCCCCCGTCCTGATCTGCTCGTGGACCATGAGGACCCCCTGCAGGAAGGTCTCGGGGTGCGGCGGGCAGCCCGGCACGTAGACGTCGACCGGCACGATCTGGTCGACACCCTGGACGAGCGCGTAGTTGTTGAACATGCCGCCGGAGCTGGCGCACACACCCATGGAGATCACCCACTTCGGCTCCACCATCTGGTCGTAGACCTGGCGCAGCACCGGTGCCATCTTCTGCGAGACCCGGCCCGCCACGACCATGAGGTCGGCCTGACGCGGGCTCGGGCGGAAGACCTCCATGCCGTACCGGGCGATGTCGTAGTGCGGCCCGCCGGCAGCCATCATCTCGAGGGCGCAGCACGCGAGGCCGAAGGTGGCCGGCCACACCGAATGCCGACGGGCCCAGCGGACGAGGTCTTCCAGGCGAGCCGTGAGGAAGTTGTGCGGGACGGCGTCGAGGGGCACTACGCCGCCCTGCCGGGATCAGCGGCGGGGGCCGCCTCACTGTCGGAGTCGTCGCGTGCATCGCGTGCGGCGATGGCCTCCGAGAGTCGTTGCATCACGGAGCTGCGCTGCACGGGCGCGCCGGCCGTGGCGGTCCACCTCTTGGCGGGGCCCCACTCGAGCGCCCCGACGGACAGGAGGTACGCGAACGGCACGAGCAGGACGAGCAGGAAGACGGCGACGGCGATGAGCCCGCCCGCACCGAGGTCACGGAACACGAGCGTGAACGGGTAGAGGAACACGATCTCGACGTCGAGCACGATGAAGGCCATCGCCACGAGGTAGAAGCCCACCGGGAACCGGCTCGTGGGCTCCGTCTCGGGAACGATCCCGCACTCGTAGGGCGCCGACTTGGCCGACGTGGGACGGCGCGGCGTGAGAAGCGACGACGCCATGAACGACAGGCCGGCGAAGAGCGCCCCGACGGCGAGCATCAGCAGAATGGGCAGGTACTGCACCATGTCGCGCGCTCCCTCCGCTGCCTCGGACCGACTCCCGCGCGCCGAATCTAGCGGACGACCCCTCCCGCCGTTCCAACGGCCACGACCGGGAACGGGTGGTTCAGGGCTTGTCGATCTCGTCTTGATCGAGCCGCTTGCGGCGGACGCGGTCCATGAGGAACAGGCCGCCCACGAAGACGAAGCACATGACGGCGAAGAGGATGAACGCCACGTCGCCGTCCTCGGAGGCGTCGACGAGCTGCTGGGCTCCCGCCGGGGCGGCGAAGGTGACGACGCCCAGCACGGCCAGGGTGAGGGCCTGCACGAACGAGCACCAGTGTCGACGGATCATCGTTGGCTCCTGTCTCTCCGACCGTCTACCCGACCGGCTCGGGTTGCCGCTCGTCGGCCGACTCGGAGGCAGCGGCCTCGGCGGCCTCCTCCTCTTCTTCCTTCTGCGCCCGGAGATCCTTCTCCCGCCAGTGCATACCGAGCAGGCTCAGGGCGAAGAGAACCGAGCTGGCCCCGAAGACGATCCACGGTGGCTGACGGATCGACCCGAGGTCGCGTAGGAGCACGAGCGTCTGGGTGGGCTCGCCGGCCAGGCACTCCGGGTCGGGCACCGCGTCGCCCACCGGGACGTCGAGGGCGTCGGTGTCGACCGGGCAGACCATGACCGCCGCGTAGTGGGGAACGTGCCAGAACAGGTTGTCCTTCTCGCCGCCCACCTCGAAGGCGTCGACGACGAGGTAGTCGGCCGAGCTGCTGAAGGTGGAGAGCTCGCTCTCCTCTCCCGTGAGGGCGGCCTCGGCAGCTGCGTCGAGGTCGGCACGGTCCTCCTCGGCGATCTCGGTGCCGTCCGTCTCGATCGTCTGCACCGCTTCGGCGTCGGCCTCCGAGGGCTCGGCCACGACCTCGACGCCCTTCCACTCCGGGATCCGTCCCTTCAGGGTTCCGAGCGGGTCGGTGTTGGTCAGCCACAGCAACGACAGGAGCACCATGAAGCCCGACAGCCCACCGGCTGCCACGAGGAATCCCAGGCGCGCTCCGAGGTTGGTGCCGAGAAGCAGGTAGACGGACCCGCAGAAGAGCCCGACCGCGCACGCAAGGACGAGTACACCCTTGAGAGTGGGATTCCACAGGGTACGCTCGCCGATCTCTTCGGACGCCGTGATGAGGAGTGCTGTCATCGGGGGCTCCTAGAGGTCGCGCTCGTACTCGACGATGGCGTCGATCTGCTCTTCGGTCAGCATCTGACCGAAACCGGGCATGCGGCCGGTCCCGATGCCCGCGACACCGTAGGGCACCTGGTAGGTGGAGCCGCTGAAGATGAAGGCCGAGTGATCGGCAGCGTTGGGGAACTGGCGGACCTCGGAGCCGTCGCGCAGGTTGGGGCCGAAGGCGCCACCGCCCTGCGGGCCGGGAAGGGGTGCAGCGTCGGGATCGAGCGGGTTGTAGTAGGACCAGCCGTCGGTGTGGCAACGGGCGCAGTTGAGCTGGAAGAGCAGCTCGCCGTCGGAGGCCTCCTCCACACTGGCGGCCCACGCCTCGGCGTTCTCGAGCTGGCGCCTCGCCGACTCGAGCGCCAGCTCCGACGCCTCGACGGCCTCGGGGCTGTCGGCGGCGGTCAGCTGCGCCGCCGCCTCCTCGACGGCGACCTCGGCGTCGGTGACGGCCTTCTGCGGCACGCTCTGGATCTCACCCAACTGGTTGATGGCGTTGGTGACGGCGTCGGTCGCCTCGGCTGTCTGATCCTCCGTGGCGGTGTCGGGCAACGCCGCACGCTTCGCGCGGGCCTCCTCCACGGCGGCCTCGCGGTCGGCCAGCTCGGCGGGGTCTGCGGTTCCCCGGAGGTTGTCGAACTCGGTGGTGGCGCGATCCATCGCCTCGTCGGGCTCGAGCTGGATCGACTCGATGTAGTTGAGGAGGTCTTCGATGGCCTGGTCGTTCTTGGCGCCGGTCGAGGTGACGTCGCCGTAGCTGGTGCCCCAGGCCGGCATCGGCGTTCCCGGGCGGCCGAACACGATGATCTGCTTGATCTGGTCGCGACCCGTGCGGTTGTCGGGGCTCTGGTCGGGATACCGCAGGAACACGGTGTCGAGAGGCGGTGCGCTCCACGCGACCTGCGAGGGACGGCACTCGGGTTGGGTGTCGAAATCGATTTCGCCGCCTTCAGGTGGCTCGCAGGCCGGATCCGAGGGAACGACCACTGTCGTGGCGCTTCCGCCGCTGCCGTCGCCTCCGTGGCAGTTGGCACACGCCAACGACAGTGCCGCGTCGAAGTTCTCCCCGCCTTCGGCGGCGAACAGCACCGCGCCCCGCTCGATCGACCGTTCGTCGAACCCCGTCTCCGCCGCGCTCTGGCGGGCGGGCTCACGCAACCAGTAGACCGGCAGGGCGATGGCGATCACCGCCGAACACAGCAACGCCCATCCCAGGACCCGTTCGAGGCGACTGGTCTCGAGGGTGTCGTCGTCGTAGTTGGGTGTGAGGTTCGGCGGCTTGGACTTCGTGCGGAACCGCGCGCGGAAGAGCCAGATCGTCAACCCGATGATGACCAGGACGTTGAGGATGATCACCAGGGAACGGAACGACGTCGGGTCGTCGAAGACCTCGGTGATGACGTTGTCGGCCAGGAACATGTGGGAGGAGACCTCGCTCAGACGCAGTTGGGGCCTTCCTGGCCCTGCTCGGTCGTGTCGGTGCCGATCGGCGGCCCCTGCACGACGATTCCGGTGTTGACGGTGACGTCGCTGCCGGCGAATTCGATCGGGAACCGGTCCAGGCCCCGGGGAGCGGGACCACCCTTCTTCTCACCGACCTTGTTGTACTTCGACCCGTGGCAGGGGCACTCGAACCATTGCGAGGTCTCGCACCACGGGACCCGGCAGCCGAGGTGGGGACACTTCTGCCAGAGTGCCACCAGCCCGGCCTCCATGCCCGGCAGCAGCACGGGGTCGTAGACCTGCTTCGCCGCCGGGAGGGCGTCGGCAGGGTACGGGTTGAGGTACGTGCGTGCCTCGGGGTTGTAGACGGGCGCCTTCGTGTCGTTGATCTCCCCGAGGATGTCGTCGAGCTTGCCGACTCGGATCTTCGCACCGAAGCCACCGGCGCTGGAGGGCCAGAGGAACCCGATGAGTGCCGCGCCGAACGCTCCGGTGGCGAGGCCGACGAGCGTGAGCGTTCCCCGGTTGAAGAACTGACGGCGGGTGACCCCGAGCTGCTCCTCGTCGACGGGCTCCCAGGTCGCCACGGTGCCGGCTGTCTTCGTGGCGAGTGCACCACCGGCCGACTGGCGGGCCTCCTCGGCACGGGCCCGCGCCTTCTCCGACACGGCGACGGTCGAGGTGGTTCTCCCTTCCGAGTCGTCGGCAGCCGACTTGTCGGCGCGCACCGTCTCGCGGCTCAGGCTGCCCGTGGAGGAGCGACGCGACCCGCCGAGCAGGAACACGGTGGCGGCCGCGATCAGTAGGAACGCGCCGATCAGTATCGGCAGGAGTGTGGAGAGCTCGATGGCGAGGGTCATGGCTACAGCTCGAAGAAGATCGGGTTGTCCCAGGGGAACAGGAAGTTGAAGCCCGTGCCCCGGAAGAACGAGCCGATGATGACGAGCACGGCCCAGAACATCAGGAACAGGGTGAACAACGAGATGGCGAACTTGCGGTCCTCGGGCTTGTTGGACGGGTTCTTGTCGATGTAGGGCGCCAGGATCAACAGGAACAGCCCCATACCCGGGATCGTGACGCCCGCCACCATCGGCTGGAACATCGTGAGCAGCTCCTGGAGGCCCAGGAAGTACCACGGCGCCTTCGACGGGTTGGGCGTGGCGTTGAAGTCGGCGAGACCGAGCAGCGGCGCCCGCACCACGGCCGAGAAGATCAGGACCAGCGCGGTCAGCAACAACAGGGCGGCGAACTCGATCACGAGCAGGTGCGGCCAGGTGTGGACCTTGTCGACGGCCTCGGCGCGGGTCTGCTGGATCGAGCCCGACTTGACGACCGTGAGGAGACGCTGCGTGTGACCACCCGGGCCGGTGACCGTGGGGGCCGGCGCGGCGGTGGCCGTGGCGGCTCCCGCACCCGCGGCGGCCGGCGCGGCGGCACCCCCGCCACCTCCGGCACCGGCAGCGGCGTCGGGGTCCTCGCCTTTCAGGACGGCGCGACGGCGCCGGGAGCGCGCGAGCAGGTGCGCCGGCACGCCCGACTTCTCGGCGGCCTCCTCCGACTCGGACGACGCACCACCACCGCCCGTGGGAGCGGCGGCGGGCGCGTCGGGCTCCGGAGCGGCATCGCCCGCGTCGGTGTCGGAGGCCTCGGCGCTCGCGTCGTCGGGCACGTCGGAGTCGTCGTCATCGGTGGGCAGCCCGAGCGACTTGCGTCGCTCCTGGCTGCGCTTGAGCAGATGTTCGGGAATGTCTGTCATCTAGAGCACCGGTTACAGGGGCCCGGAGATTCCGCCGTCCTTACGGACGCGCCAGAAGTGGACCGCCATGAAGATCACGATCACGAACGGTAAGAGAAGCACGTGCAGGACGTACCACCGCAGCAAGGTATCGGAGCCGATCTCCTGTGACCCGAGCAGCACGAATCGGACCTCGTTCCCGAAGACGGGCGTGAAGCCCATCATGTTCGTGCCCACGGTGACCGCCCAGAGAGCCAGCTGGTCCCACGGGAGCAGGTAGCCGGTGAACGAGAGCAGCAGCGTGAGCATCAGCAGCACGACGCCGATCACCCAGTTGAACTCGCGCGGGGCCTTGTAGGCGCCGTGGTAGAAGACGCGGCTCATGTGCAGGAACACCGACAGCACCATGAGGTGCGCCGCCCACCGGTGCATGTTGCGCACGAGCGAACCGAAGGTGACGGCGGTCTCCAACGTCTGGATGTCGTTCCACGCCTGGACCTCGGTCGGCCGGTAGAAGAACATCAGGAAGATGCCGGTGACGGTGAGCAACATGAACAGGAAGAACGACAGCCCACCCAGGCAGAGCGTGTAGGACACCTTCACGGCGTGCCGCTTCACCTTCACCGGGTGGAGGTGGTACAGCACGTTGTTCATGATCACGTAGGAGCGGTTGCGGGGGCTGTCGGTGTAGCCCTTGCGGTAGATCGACCCGGGCCGGAAGATCGACGTCCACGCCTGGGACTCCCCGATCCTGCCGGGGAGCTCCCTGGCCTTCTCGAGGACCTTGCCCGGGCCCTTGCCGTTTCCGCTTCCGTTGCCGTTCGCCACGTGAGTGTCCTTCGTCCTAGAACCGCAGGCCGTAGCTGTAGCCGTGGCGGTTGGTGCGCGTGTGAGGGTCGCCGTCGGCGATGTCGGGGTTGAGCTTCCCGAGGATGATGACGCCGGTCGGGCACCGGTCGACGCACAGGGCGCAGCGGGTGCAGACGTCCTCGTCGACGATGAACGCCACGTGGTCGCGGGGGTCCTCGCCGGGCTGCTCGGTGTTGGTCGCGCCGGCGATGGCATCGACCTTCAGCATGTGGATGCACTTCCACGGGCAGATGTCGACACATCCCTCGCAGAGGATGCACTCGGCCTGGTCGATGTGGAGGAACTGCTTGGGCTTGACCGACTCCGTGAGGTAGCTCGGGTCGACCTCGGCCAACTCGTAGTCGGTGACGAAGTCGGGCATGGGCGGGTTGGCTTCGGTGCGTGCCATGTCAGGCCTTCTTCGCGACGGGTCGTCCGAACGCCGAGGTCGCGGAGGCGCCCTCCTCCCCCTCGCCGGCGTCGGCAGCCGCCTCCTCCGCCGTGGGGCGCTTCTGCCACATGACGAACATGGCCACGTTGGCAGTGAGGAAGAAGAGGTAGATGCCCACCACGACGAGGTCGCGCGCGACGTTCTTCGTGACGGTGATGGGGTAGGTCTCGATCAGGACGTTCGCCTCGTCCCAGCGGAGGTAGGCGTTGGCGAAGATGATCCACTCGCTCGGCACCACGCCGTAGGCGAGGAGGAACATGGCGAACACGACCACCGCCAGCGCCATGTTCTGCGCCCAGGTCGTGGGCTTGTCGGAGCGGGGGACCATGAGGATGTAGGCCGTGAACAGGGCCATCAGCCCGAGCGTGACCACTGTGGCGATGAGGAGGCGGCCGGCGTCGTCGAGCCAACCGGGCGCGATGCCACCGACCGTCGTCGTGAATGCGCCCAACCCGCCGTGCACAGTCGGTCTCTCCGCTGCTCGTCCGCTGCCTGCCAGCTGTCCGGTTCTCGCCGGTTCCCGGGACCGGCACACCCCGGAAGAACCGCCGACTCCAATCGAATAGCTACCACGGTAACGGTTCGCGCGGCATATCGGGCGGCCAACCGGGCCAACCCCCTCCTCCGCTTGGAGCCGACCCTCTGGGCCTGTGGGACCATGAACGGCTCATGGGTACGTCGGCCGCTCCCCCGTCGGATCACCGCTTCGACGTTCTCGTCGTGGGGGCCGGCCCCGCGGGCGCCGCTGCCGCCTTCTGGCTGGCCGGACGCGGCCACGACGTCCTCATGGTCGAGAAGAAGCGGTTCCCGCGGGAGAAGACGTGTGGCGACGGCCTCACGCCCCGGGCGGTCCACGAGCTCGAGCTGATGGAGCTCACGGCTGAGCTGCGGGAGTTCCACCGCTACGACGGGCTGCGGGCGATGGCCCACGACGTCACGCTCGAGATGCAGTGGCCCGACCACCCCGAGTACCCCGACCACGGCTACGTCGTGCGGCGCCGCGAGCTCGACGAGATGGTGGCCGGCCAGGCCGTGAAGGCGGGGGCCACGATGTGGTCGGCCGCCGAGGCCACCGCGCCGATCGTCGAGAACGGCCTGGTCACCGGTGCGGTGATCCACCACACGGAGTCCGGCACCCGCGAGAACGTCCGGGCCCGCTTCCTCGTGGTCGCCGACGGCGCCAACTCGCGCTTCGGCCGCGCGCTCGGCACCTCCCGCGACCGCACGTACCCGCTCGGGATGGCGATCCGCGGCTACTTCGAGAGCGACATGCACGACGACCCGTGGATCGAGAGCCACCTCGACATCCGCGACACCGATGGCGAGCACCTCCCGGGCTACGGCTGGGTGTTCCCTGTCGCCGACGGCACCATCAATGTCGGCGTCGGCCTGCTCTCGACCTTCGCCGGGTGGAAGTCGATCAACACGAGCCGACTGATGGAGGCGTTCGTCCACACGGCGCCCGACTACTGGGGCATCGATCCGTCCACGTCGTGCGGTCCCCCCACCGGTGGGAAGCTCCCCACCGGGTCGTCGGTGTCGCCGCGCACCGGCCCCACCTGGCTCGTGATCGGCGACGCCGCGGGATCGATCAACCCCTTCAACGGCGAGGGCATCGCCTACGCGTACGAGACCGGGCGGATCGCCGCTGACGCGCTCGACACCGCGCTCCTGACGGGTGACGGGCTGGCGCTGGGCGCCTACACCGACGAGATCGACCGCCGCTTCGGCCTCTACTTCAAGACGGCCCGCCTGTTCGTGAAGGCGATCGGCAACCCGGCGGTGATGCGCGAGCTCACCCGCGTGGGCATGCAGTCGCGACCGCTCATGGAGTGGGTGCTGCGCATCATGGCGAACCTGCTCCGACCCGACGAGATCGGCCCCGCCGAAGCGGCCTACAAGGTCCTGGAGCAGGCCGTGAGGGTGGTTCCCGAACCCTGATTCAGGATGGTCGGGCGAGCAGCGAGATGTGCGCGGTGACGTCGGGATGCACCTTCACCATGAGGAGCTTCGGCGGCTGGAGGCCCCAGTCGCGCACGTCGAAGCTCCTCGTCCCGGTGATGCGCAGTGAGTCGTCGGGGGTGATGGTGAGGACACCCTCCGCCTCGACCGTCTCCCCCATGGCCTCGATGGTCCCCGCCGTCGCGTAGGTGTGTTCGTCGGTCTTCGTGAGCGTGCTCACGACGGCCGTGATCTCGGGGTGGCGCTTCGTGTCGAGGCGCCGTCGGGTCTCGCGGTCGATGAGCGGGTTCCCGGAGCGCAACTCGCCGAGCGGGACGTGCAGCTCACCCTCCTGCCTGTCGAGGTCGAGGAACCCGGTGAGGCCGGCCGTCGACGTGTGGATGGGGTGGACACTGGAGCTGGCGTCGAGCGCGATGGTCGACTCCCCGGGGACGAACTCGTAGCGCGCCATCAGCTTGCTCCGTCACTCCAGCGTCGCCGCGACCGCAGCGGCGGCCTCGATCGTCCGGTCGACATCCGACGTCGTGTGGGCGACCGAGGTGAACATCACCTCATAGCCGCTCGGGGCGAGAGCGACACCGGCGTCGAGCATGCCGTGGAACCACCGCGCGTAACGGTCGTGGTCGGCCGCCTGGGCCTCCTGGTAGTTGGTGACATCGCCACTCGTGAAGAACAGACCTGCCAGCGTCCCGACGCGGACGACATGCGCGGGCACCCTTGCCGCTTCGAACGCCTCGGTCAGGCCGCCCGCGAGGAGAGCGACCGTGGCCTCGAGAGCGGTGTAGATCTCCGGGGTGAGGCTCCCGAGCGCCGCCGACCCGGCCGCGGTGGCGAGGGGGTTCCCCGAGAGGGTGCCGGCCTGGTAGACGGCGCCGAGCGGCGCGAGGTGGTCCATGAGGTCGGCGCGCCCGCCCACGGCGGCGAGCGGCAGCCCACCGCCGATGACCTTGCCCATCATCGTGAGGTCGGGTGTGAGGCCGAAACGCTCCTGGGCCCCACCGGGCCCGAGGCGGAACCCTGTGATCACCTCGTCGAAGATGAGCACGGTGCCGTGCTTCGTGCACAGCTCGCGGATGCTCTCGAGGAAGTCGGGCTTCGGAGCGACGAGACCCATGTTGGCCGCGACCGGCTCGACGAGCACGGCCGCGAGATCCTCACCGTGCTCGTCGAAGGCGGCGTCGAGCGCCGCGGCGTCGTTGTAGGCCACGACGACGGTGTCGGACACGGTCCCGGGCGTGACGCCGGCGGAGTCGGGCAGCCCGAGCGTGGCGAGCCCGCTCCCGGCCGCGACGAGCAGGGCATCGAGGTGGCCGTGGTAGCAGCCGGCGAACTTGAGGATCTTCGCCCGGCCGGTTGCACCACGTGCGAGGCGCACGGCGGTCATGCCGGCCTCCGTGCCGGAGTTGACGAGGCGCACCTTGTCGACCGACGCCACTCTGTCCACGATCGCCTCGGCCAACTCGACCTCGCGCACGGTCGGCGCGCCGAACGACGTCCCCTCGGCAGCGGCGGCCTGCACGGCCTCCACGATGGGCGGCGCGGCGTGCCCGAGGATCGAGGCGCCCCACGACTGCACGTAGTCGATCCGGCGCACACCGGCCTCATCGGTGAGATACGCCCCCTCACCGCTGCGCACGAACACGGGATCGCCACCCACCGAGCCGAAGGCCCGTACCGGCGAGTTGACGCCTCCGGGGATGACCCGGCGCGCACGGTCGAACGGGGTGTCGCTCACCCCTCGAGACGTTCCGCGATGTCGCGGGCTGCGTAGGTGAGGATGAAGTCGGCGCCCGCACGCTTGATGGCTGTGAGGTGCTCGAGCATCACGGCGTCACCGTCGATCCAGCCGTTGGCAGCAGCCGCGTGCACCATCGAGTACTCGCCACTCGTGTGGTATGCCGCCACCGGCACGTCGAAGGTGTCGCGCACGGCCGCGACCACGTCGAGGTAGGCGAGGGCGGGTTTCACCATCACCATGTCGGCTCCCTCGGCGATGTCGAGCGCCACCTCGGAGATGGCCTCACGCCCGTTCGGTGGGTCCATCTGGTAGCTGCGCCGGTCGCCGAACGACGGCGCGCACTCGGCGGCGTCGCGGAACGGGCCGTAGAGGGCGGACGCGTACTTCGCCGAGTAGGCGAGTATCGGTGTGTCGCCGTGACCGCCGGCGTCGAGTGCCGCACGGATCGCGCCGACCTGCCCGTCCATCATCCCCGACGGTGCCACGACGTGCGCACCGGCGTCGGCCTGGACGACGGCCGTCGAGGCGTAGCGCTCGAGCGTGGCGTCGTTGTCGACCTCGCCGTCGTCGTCCACGATTCCGCAGTGGCCGTGATCGGTGTACTCGTCGAGGCAGCAGTCGGCGATGAGCACCAGGTCGTCGCCCACCTCGCTACGAAGCTCCCGCAGCGCCACAGCGAGGATCCCGTCGGGGTCGTCGGCGGCCGATCCCGCGGCGTCCTTGTGGGCGGGCACACCGAAGATCGTGACGGCGGGCAGTCCGAGGTCGGCCAGAGCGCGGGCCTCCTTGCGGAGGCTCTCCACCGTGTGCTGGACGACGCCCGGCATGGAGCCGACCGGCTCGGGGGCGTCGAGGCCCTCCTTCACGAAGAGCGGCGCGACGAGATCGGAGCGCTGCACGGTCGCTTCGGCGGTGAGGCGGCGCAGGGCGGCGGTCCGCCGGAGACGCCGGGGACGCTGATCGGGGAAGCCCATCGGCCCCGAGGTTACCGGGCTGATGAGGTCGGGCTTCTAGGCTCGCTGCGTGGCCGACACCCCCGAACCACCTCCGCCCGGCCCTCCCCCCGGTTGGTACGACGACCCCTGGGGTCAGGCATCCAAGCGTTGGTGGGACGGCACGCAGTGGACCCACCACACGCAGACTGCGGGCGCGTCGGGTTCGGGAGGGGGAGGCCTCCGCGCCCGTCTGGAAGCGGAGCAGGCGTCCGCCGGGTGGGCCCGCTCGCTGATCATCTGGGGCGGCGTCGCACAGGCGACGTCGTCGGTCACGTCCGCGATCATCCTCCCCGACATCGTCGACGACATCCGTCGGAGCATCGACACGGGCGAGACCACGGCCTTCACCGGCGGGAACGCCGTCGCGAACTCCCTCAACCAGATCGCCTCGCTCGTGCTACTGGCCGTGGGAATCGTCTTTCTCGTGTGGTTCTACCGGGCACTCACCTTCGCCGCCGACGCAGGACTGCCCGCCAAGCGCACTCCCGGGTGGGGTGTGGCCGGCTTCATCATTCCGATCGTCAACTTCTGGTTCCCCTACCGCTCCGCCGTCGACGCCCTCCCGGCCGGGCACCCGGCGCTGCCTCACGTCCTGCGGTGGTGGTTGCTGTGGATCGCCAGCAGCCTGCTCGTGATCTTCGTCATCGTCGCCGCCCTCTTCTCGACCGCCGTCATGTGGGTCGCCGCGGCGGTGAGCGTCGCGGTGTCGATGTACGCCGCCTATGCGGCCCGCGAGGTCATCGACGAGATCACCGCCGCCCACACCGAGATGTACTCCGGCTGACCCCCGACCCCCTCGCAAAGGGCCAACCCCTCGCCAGGTTGGTGCGATTTCCGAGCCATGGGCCAGGTTTTCGCACCATCTCGGCGGGGTGGAAAAGGGGGCGGGCTAGGAGTTGCCGAGCAGGTCGACCACAGCGGTGACGAGGCCGTTGATGGTGTGCTCCGACGCCTCGGCGGTCGGCGGGAGCCCGACCTGTCTCGCGGTCGCCGACGTGATCGGGCCGATGGACACCACCGCCGGAACCGGATCCGGCACGCCGACGACGTCGACGAAGTTGGTGACCGTCGACGACGACGTGAACGTCACGCAGTCGACCCGCCCCTCCCGCACCAGTTCCAGCGACACGGGATCGGGCTCGACGCGGGTCGTGCGGTAGACGGGAAGGACGTCGACGCCGTAGCCGCGCTCACTCAACCCGTCGGGGAGCACGTCGCGCGCTTCGGCGGCGCGCGGAATGAGCACCTCGGCGCCGTTGCCTTCGGCCGGCAGGGCATCGAGCAACGACTCCGCCACGAATCGCTCCGGCACGACGTCGACCGACACACCGCGCTGCGCGAGTGCCTCCGCCGTCCCGGGGCCGATGGCCGCCACCCGGGAGCGGCCCAGCGCGCGGGCGTCGAGCCCTGCGGCTGCGAGCCCGCGCTCGAAGAAGGCGCGGACGCCGTTGGCCGACGTGAACACGATCCACCGGTAGGCACCCAGGTCGGGCAGGGAGAACGAGACCTCGTCGATCCGGATCGTCGGGAGCTCCACGACCTGTGCCCCGAGAGCCTCGAGCCGCTGCCGCAGGCCGCTCGCCTGCTCGCGGGCACGCGTCACGACGACCGTACGGCCGAACAGCGGCCGCCGCTCGAACCAGCCGAGGTCGAGGTCGGCAACCGCACCGACCACGATCACCGACGGGGGCGACAGCCCCGGAAGGCCGGCGTCAGCCACCTCGCCGAGGGTGCTGCGGCGGCTCTCCTGGTCGGGATGTGTCGCGCGGGTCACCGCGGCGACGGGGGTGGAGGTGTCGCGCCCGCCGGCGACGAGCCGCCGGGCGATCTCCTCGATCCGTCCGACGCCCATGAGGATCACGAGCGTGCCTCCCGCCGCCGCCAGGGCCTCCCAGTCGACGTCGGTGCGGCCCTTCGTGGGGTCCTCGTGGCCGGTGACCACCGTGACGTGCGTCGAGAGGCCCCGGTGTGTGACGGGGATCCCGGCGTAGGCGGGTGCCGAGACAGCCGACGTGATGCCCGGCACCACCTCGAACTCGACGCCGGCGTCCTCGAGTGCCTGGGCCTCCTCGCCGCCACGGCCGAACACGAACGGATCGCCGCCCTTGAGCCGCACGACACGCTTCCCCGCCGAGCCGAGGCGCACGAGGGTCTCGTTGATCTCGTCCTGGGTCATCGCGACGTCACCGGGTGCCTTGCCGACGAAGATGCGCTCGGCGTCGAGCGGCACCAGGTCGAGGAGCTCCTGCGACGCGAGGCGGTCGTAGACGACGGCTTCCGCCGCGCGCAGCAGCTCTGCGCCGCGCACCGTGAGCAGGCCGGGATCGCCGGGACCGGCGCCGACGAGCGCGACGCTCATTCTGGAACCCCCAGGCCCGCATCCTCGAGGACGCGCGCTCCGCCCTGATGGAGGAGCTCCCCGGCCGCGGTGATACCCACATCCTCGGGGTCGTCGCCGCTGCACTCCGTGCGCAGGACGATGTGCCCGTCGAGCGACGCCAGCAGTGCGCGGAGGAGAACGCCGTCGCGAGCCGGTTCCGCCAGGGCTCCGACCGGGAGGGTGCAGCCACCACCCAGTTCGGCGAGGAACGCCCGCTCGGCGCGAACGAGGGTGTGGACGTCGGCGCGGTCGAGCG
Organism: Acidimicrobiia bacterium; assembly: GCA_041394025.1. Lineage (NCBI taxonomy): Bacteria > Bacillati > Actinomycetota > Acidimicrobiia > Acidimicrobiia bacterium. Next base: position 647,851 of record JAWKJA010000003.1, read on the forward strand.
GCGCCAGGGCCGCCCGGGTGTCGGCGTCGTCGGCGCGACACTCCAGCGCCAGCGCACCCTGTCCGACCTGGGGAAGCAGCAGATCGGGATCGAGTCGCTCAACGGCGGCGTCTGCGCGGTCGAGGCGGTCGAGCGCCGCAGCGGCGACCACGACCGCGTCGAAGTCGGCAGCCTTGTCGAGGCGGGTCCCGATGTTCCCCCGCAGGTCACCGAAGGTGAGGTCGGGCCGCGCCGACGCGAGTTGGCTGCGCCGCCGGACGGACCCTGTTCCCACGCGGGCGCCGGCGACGAGATCGTCGAGCGTGGACCCGACGAGCGCATCGCGTGGGTCGGCCCGCTCCGGTACGGCGGCGATCACGAGACCGTCGGGGAGCTCGGACGGAAGGTCCTTCGCCGAGTGCACGGCCACGTCGGCGCGACCGTCGAGGAGAGCCTCCTCGATCTCCTTCACGAAGACGCCGACACCGCCCAGGGAGTGGATCGGGACGTCGGAACGGACGTCGCCGGTGGTCTCGATGACCATCTCCTGCGCCGCGACTCCCATGGTGCCGAGCGCGTCGACGACCGACGAGGTCTGCGTCCGGGCGAGCGCGCTCCCGCGGGTCGCCACCCGCAGCGGGGCGGACACCTCGGCCTACTCGGCGTCGGGAGAGCCGGGACGCGCGGAGCCGGGCTCCGAGGGGCCACCGGCGGCAGGATCGCCGGCCGGCACGTCGGGAAGATCGAACAGCGCGCGCAGTGCGTCGACGTAGAGGTCTCCGCTGTCACTCCCCGCCGCCTCCTTCACGCGGACCGTGGGCTCGTGGAGCAGCTTGTTGACGAGACCGCGGGTGACCCGGTCGAGCGCCTCACGCTCGCTGTCGTCGAGACCACCGAGCTTGACGACCCAGCGGTCGAGCTCTGCCGCGCGGATCGCTTCGGCCCGCTCCCGGAGAGCGGTGACGAGCGGCGCCACCTCGCGGGCCGAGCGCTCCGCCCGGTAGCGGTCGAGCTCGTCGGTGATGATCGCCCGCACCGTGCCGACCTCGCCGCGGCGCTGCTCCATCGACTCGTCGGTGAACGACTTGAGATCGTCGATGTCGAGCAGCGTGACCCCGGGGACCTCCGCCACACCGGGGTCGACGTCGCGGGGAACGGCGACGTCGACGATGAGAAGGGGACGCTCGGGGCGCCTCTCCATGAGTGTCTCGAAGTCGGAGCGCTCGAAGAGGAGGTCGGTGGCCGCCGTGGAGGCCAACAGCACGTCGACGTCGTCGAGCGCGTCGTGGGCGTCGTCGAGAGACACGGCCCGGCCGCCGACCCGTTCGGCCAGGCCGGCGGCACGCTCGGCCGAGCGGTTGGCCACGATGACGTCGCGGACCGACGAGCCCGCCAGCGCCACGGCCATGCCCTCGCCGACCTCGCCGGCGCCGAGCACGAGGATGCGGCGGCCCTGGAGCGATCCGAGGCTGCGGCTCGCCAGCTCGACGGCGGCCGAGGCGATCGACACCTTGCGCTCGCCGATGGTCGTCTCGGTGCGTGCGCGCTTGCCGACCTCGACCGCTTGGCGGAACGCCCGGCCGAGGGAGGCACCGACCGCGGACTCCGCCTCCGACGCGCGCCACGCCTCCCGGACCTGTCCGAGGATCTCCCCCTCGCCGACGATCATCGAGTCGACACCGGCGGCGACCCCGAAGAGGTGCGCCACCGCCGCGTCGTCGTAGTAGGTGTAGAGGTGCTCCGACAGCGCGTACTCCGACAGGCCCGAGTGGCGCAGTATCGACGCGCGTACATCGTCGACCGCGGCGTGGAACCGGGTGCAGCGCGCGTAGACCTCGGTGCGGTTGCACGTGGAGAGAAGCACAGCCTCGTGGAGGTGGTCGCGCTGGCTCAGGTCGAGAAGGACCTTCGGGACATCGGAAGCGGGAACGGCCGCGCGTTCGAGAACGTCGACGGGCGCAGTGCGGTGGTTGAGGCCGACAACGATCAGAGACACGAGCGCAGGAGTTCCTTCGCCTCGTCCAGACGGTCCGAGCGGACGAGATCGAGGATGCCGGAGTCGAACGCGGACCGCCAATCGGCGTCCTCGCTGGAGCCCCCACCCGCCCGGATCTCCTCCCGGGCCTCGGACAGGATCTCGAGCAGCGTCATGTACTCGGGGCCGAGCTCGGACTCAACACGTTCCTTCAGCCACGTCGCGAGGGCGGGGCTCCGCCCGCCGGTACCGATCGAAACCACGATATCGCCGCGCCGCACCTTCGACATCAGGGTGAACGAACAGTTCCCGGGGTCGTCGGCGGCGTTGACCCATACGCGGCGGGCCTCCCCGGCGTCGTGCACCGAAGCGTTCACCTCCGGGTCGTCGGTGGCGGCGAAGGCGAGCCAGGCGTCGTCGAGATCGGTCCCGGTGAACTCACGCTCCGAGACGGTGAGTCGGCCTGCGTCCGCCAACGCCCGGATCTCGTCGCCGACGCGGGGCGCCACCACGTGGACGTCGCCACCCACCTCCAGGATCCCCTCGGTCTTGCGGGCGGCAATCCGACCGGCTCCCACGACGAGGACGCGTCGCCCGTGGAGGAGCAGGTTGGCCGGGAACCCGGCGAGCCCGGGTCGGCCCGGCTCGGTCACGGGACGCGGGCCGGGAGCGCTCCGTCGCCGGCGGTGGGGCCGTCGCCCCGCCCGGCGCTGCTCTCGCCCCGGCGCAGTTGGTAGAAGGAGAGGATCTGGAGCTCGGTGGCGAGGTCGACCTTGCGCAGCGACACGCCGGCGGGAACCGTCACGTGCGTCGGGGCGAAGTTGAGGATCGAGCGTGTGCCGGCGGCCACGAGCGCGTCGGTGACGTCCTGTGCGGCGGTCGCCGGAGTGGCGATCACGCCGATGGCGATGGAGCGCTCCTGCACGAGCGCGGCGAGCGAGTCGATGTGCTCGACCCGCAGGTCGCCCACCGCCATGCCCACCTTGGCGGGGTCCGCGTCGAGCAGCGCCGCCACGTTGAAGCCCCGCGCGGAGAACCCGGCGTAGTTGGCGAGGGCCTGCCCGAGGTTCCCGAGCCCCACGATCGCCACCGGCCAGTCGTGCGTGAGGCCGAGCTCCCGGGAGATCTGGTGCAGGAGGTACTCGACGTCATAGCCCACGCCCCGCGTGCCGTAGGACCCGAGGTAGGAGAGGTCCTTGCGGACCTTGGCGGCGTTGACGCCGGCCATGTCGGCGAGGCGCTCGCTCGAGATCGTGGCCAGATCGGTCTCGGCCACCTCGAGCAGCGACCGGTAGTAGAGGGGCAGTCGTGTGACCGTCGCCTCGGGGATCGTGCGAGGTGCTGGATCCGGCACGGATCGGGGCCTTTCGTCGTGAGTTGTCCACAGCGTACAAAGCTTGTGAAGTCTTTCTCGAAGTCAACGCGGTCGTAATCTTCCCTCTCTGAGGCGAGGAGAAGCGGCGCAGGTACCCTGCGCCGCCCGAGCCGGGGCCCAACGGCCCGGCGCCGAAGGCGCCAAGAGTGGAGGAAGATGGTGTCCGGCCTGGCGTTCCTGGCGACGGCGGTGGCGACGCTGTTCGCCCAGGCGACGCTCGTGCGCTGGACCCGGTCGCGCCGTCCCCACGAGCGCGCCTGGACGATCTCGCTGTGGATGTTCGCCCTCGCCTCCGCCGCGCTGGCCACCGGCGTGGCCACGGGCTGGGACGGGTTCACCTACCGGGCGTTCTTCGCGCTCGGGGCCGTGCTCAACGTCCCCTGGCTCGGGCTCGGCACCCTCTACCTGCTCGGCAACGCCGACCGGGCACGTCGCGTCGAGTGGGCGCTCGTCCTCTTCACCGGCCTGGCGCTCGGCGCCGTGGCGGTGGCGCCCTTCTCCACCGCGCCCTCCGGCACCGCCATCCCGGTGGCCAAGGAGACGTTCGACACCGCCCTGCCCCGGATCCTCGCCGCCGTCGGGAGCGGACTCGGCGCCACGGTCGTTCTCGTCGGGACGGTGCTGTCGATCGTCCGGCGGGTGCGGAGCCCCGCACCGGGAGCGACCCGCCTGGCGGCGGCCAACGGCCTCATCGGCGCCGGGGTGCTCGTGCTCTCGAGCGGTGGCCTTCTCCAGGGGGTGCTCGGCCACGACGAGGCGTTCGTACTCACGCTCGCCGTCGGGATCGTCGTGATCTACGCCGGGTTCCTCGTCGCCGGGTCGTCGGACTCGGCCATCTCGCGCAACGCCCGACGCAGCACCTTGCCCGCGAGTGAGCGTGGGAAGTCGTCGACGACCTCGATGCGCGACGGAACCTTGTAGCGGGCGATCCGCTCCTTGCAGAACGCACGTAGGTCGTCGACCGACGGCGACGTTCCCTCCACGGGCGCCACGAAGGCGACCACCGCCTCGCCCGTGGCGGTGTCGGGTGCCCCCACGACAGCCGCCTCGTCGACGTCGGGGTGCTCGACGAGCACATCCTCCACCTCGCCCGGGTACACGTTGAAGCCCGACACGATGATGAGGTCCTTCGCCCGGTTCACGATCGACAGCCAGCCGTCGGCGTCGGCCACCGCGATGTCGCCGGTACGGAGCCAACCGTCGTCGGTGAGCACCGTGGCCGTGGCCTCGGGGTCGCGCCAGTAGCCGGGGAACACGTTCGGCCCCCGCACCCAGATCTCGCCGGGATCGCCGTGGAGAACGTCCGCGCCGTCGCTGTCGACGAGCCTCACCTCGACACCGTCGATGGCGGGGCCGACCGAGCCGGGGCGTGGCGGCGAGCCGACACCCCCCGTCGTCACGACGGGCGACGCCTCCGTGAGCCCGTAGCCCTCGTAGATGTCGGTTCCGAAGCGCTCCTTCACCCTCTCCGCGAGGTCCTCGGGCAGCGGCGCCGCACCCGACAACACCAGCCGCACCGTGGCGAAGGCGTCGTCGAGCTCACCCTCGGCGTCGCGTGCCGCGTCGCACCACATCTCGTACATGGCGGGGACGCCCGCCACGATCGTGGCCTTCTCGTCGCGCATGGTCCGCAGCGTCGCGGCGGGATCGAAGTCACGCACGAGCACCTGCGACGCTCCGGCGGTCATCGCCACTCCGAGCCCGGTGTTGAGGCCGTAGATGTGGAACAACGGCAGTGCCGCGAGTCCGACGTCGCGGGGCTCGATGCGCAGCTCCGGTTGCTCCTGGATCTGCCGGATGCTGGCAACCAGGTTGCCGTGCGTGAGCATGGCCGCCTTCGGGGCGCCGGCGGTGCCCGCCGTGTACAGAAGAACGGCGAGGTCGTCGTCGGCGCGCTCGACGGGCTCGGGGATCTCGTCGGCACCCCGCAGCTCGTCCCACGTCCCTGCGGGACGTGCGAGCTCGCAGCGCGCGCCGACCGCGGGCAACGCCGCTCCCGACGCCTCGAAGGCGGCCACGCCGCTGCGGTCGATGACGGCGATCTCGGCGTCGACATCCTCGAGTTCGCGAGCCAACTCCACCGGAGCGGCGGTGGGGTTGAGCGGGACCGCCACGGCGCCCGCGTGCAGTGTGGCGAGGTAGACCACCACGAACTCGGCCTCGTTGCCGGCCACGATGGCGACCCGGTCACCGGGCGCCACGCCGAGCTGTCGAAGGCCGCCGGCGGCGGCGCGCACCTCGGACCCGAGGGTCCCGTAGGTGGAGGTGCCGGCCTCCGACACGAGCGCCACCGAGTCGGGGGCCGTGCGCGAGGCGCCGAGGAGCATGCCGGAGAGGTTCACAGGACCTGAGTTTGGCCCACGGGGCCCGCACGGTTCGAGTGCCCGCACCCGTTTGCCCTCAAGCCGGACCCCCATCGGGCCGAAAACACGTGAATGCGACGTCTTCTCGTAGTGGCGGCACTGATCGCCGGCCTCGTCGTGGCTGCACCCGCCCAGCGCTCCGACGCCGCCGACGCCGGTGCGGAGGGCCAGTTCATCGCCCTGACGAACCAGGTGCGCGCCAACAACGGCCTTCCACCGCTCGAGTACCACGACAACCTCACGGCCAAGGCACGCGGGTGGGCCCAGACCATGGCCAACTCCGGCGGCATCTTCCACTCGAACCTCGCCGACGGCATCACCGTGAACTGGTACCGCCTGGGAGAGAACGTCGGCCGGGGCCCGAGCGTCGAGGCGATCCACAACGCGCTGGTCGCCTCACCCGGCCACTACGCCAACCTCGTCGATCCGGGGTTCCGGTACATCGGAGTCGGCGTCGTGAACCACAACGGAGTGATCTACGTCTCCGAGGTGTTCATGGAGCCGCAGTCCCAGCCCGCGCCCTCCCCCGCTCCGGTGGCCGGAACCCCCCAGTCGCAGAGCACACCCGCCGCGCCGGCCGCGGCGGCCGCGCCCGCGCCACCGCCGCCGCCACCTCCGCCACCCGAGCCCGAGCCGATGCCGACCTCGGAGCGCCTCGACGACGCCTTCGCCCGCCTCGACCGCCTCGCCATCTAACCCGAGGCGAGGACAAGCGCCGCAGGTACCCTGCGGCGCCCGAGGCGAGGCAAAGGGAACCTGTCTCGGGTCTCAGGGTCCCAGCTTGAGCACGAACTGGGCCACGGCGGCGCCGAGGATCATCAGCAGCAGCACGACGATGGCGATCGTCGTTCCCGGTCTCATGGGCCCGCCTCCGTGTCGCCCGGCGAGATGACGGTGACCTCACTTCCGGCACCGAGCCCGCACTCGACGGCCGCCGAGGAGCGGTCGAGCACGAGCGCAACGAGACCGTAGGAGTCGACCATCATCACCAACTCCGACGGCCTGGCCTCCGCATAGGTCGTGACCCACCTCACGGCGCGTCGTTGGTCCCCCCACGCGATCTCGACACGCCCCCCCGGCTCGGCGCCGTGCCCGCGCAGGGTGTCGGGGTCGATGTTGAGTTGGCAGTTGCCGAAGCGGTCGACCCAGAGGACCTCGGCGCGAACCTCGGCTCCCTCCTCGGTGGCGACCGGCAGGATTCCGGGCACGAGCCCGGCGGGGTCGATCTCGGGGCCGAGGTCGGTGATCGGGACACCCGAGGCCAGGTAGGCGGCGGCGGGCGCCATGATGTCGCGCCCCGCGAAGGAGGGGCCGGGTGCCTCGAGGCGGTGCTCGGCCGAGGTCAACTCGACGACGCGTTCGGGGCCGCCCGCCATTGCGACGGTGGGTGCGAGGAGGCCGTTGTCGGGCCCGACGAGGAAGCCCCGGGACACCTCGACGGCCACGGCCCGGCGATGCGTGCCGACGCCGGGGTCGACCACGGCCAGGAGCACGCCCTCGGGCAGGTACTGCGCGGCCCGTACGAGCGCGAGGCCGCCCGCGCGCACGTCGTGCGGGGCGATGCCATGGGTGATGTCGACGACTCGGGCACCGGGGGCGATGGAGGCCATGACCGCACGGCACACGCCGGCGAACTCGTCGACGTCGCCGTAGTCACTGAGAAACGAGATGCACGGGGCCGTGGTGCTGGCGGCGGCTCCCGTCGTCATAGCGGCGCGACGCTACCGGCCCTCTCCCCGTGATGCGTCAACGAGGTGTCACACGCGGACCTGGTTGACGCCTCGTGTGGCGCTGTCGGCTACCCCGCCTGGGTGTAGCGCGACTCCAGGTACGCGTCGACGTCGGCGTCGCGGACCCTGAACGAGCGCCCGACCCTCACAGCCGGGAGGTCGCCCGCCTTGATGAGGCGGTAGACCGTCATGGATGACACCCGAATCAGATCCGCGACTTCCTGCACTGTGAGAAATCGCGCTTTCGCGAAGGACTCCGCCATGGTGGCTCACCCCTTACTCCGTCCACCCACCACTCTACGCGGTGAGACGGGTGTTGTCCACCGTGACGGGTGGTGACGATTGCCGACCGCTGTTGCCCCGTGTGGAGAAAGGGTCCTCAGTGGTCCCCCAGCTCCCGGGAACGGCGGGCGGCGGCGGCCACGGCCTCCAGCAGAGCGGCCCGGAAGCCCCTGTCCTCGAGCACCCGCAGGCCCGCGGCGGTCGTACCGCCCGGTGAGGTGACCGCCGCACGGAGAGCCTCGGCCCCCTCGTCACCGTCGACGAGCAGCGTGGCGGCGCCGAGCAGGGTCTGGGCCGTGAGGGCGGCGGCCGTGTCGCGGGGAAGGCCCTCGAGCACGCCGGCCTCGGTGAGGGCCTCGGCCATGAGGAACACGTAGGCGGGCCCCGACCCCGACAGCCCCGTGACGGCGTCGAGGAGCTCCTCGTCGACCTGCTCGACGATCCCCACGGCGCCCAGCACCCGCTCGGCAGTTTGGAGGTGGGTGTCGTCGACGTGGGTTCCCCCCGCGATGGCGGCGGCGCCACGCCGCACGAGCGCGGGCGTGTTGGGCATGGCCCGCACCACCGGGCGCCCCGGCACGCAGGCTTCGAGGGTCCCGATCGTGACCCCGGCGGCGATCGAGAGCACGAGGGCGTCCTCGGGCATGGTGGCCTCCGCGCCGCCGAGCACCTCCGGAACGACGCCGGGTTTCACCGCCACCACGACGACCTCGGTGTCGGCCACGGCCCACGCGGGGCTCGGCACGATGCGAACCTCGGGGTACTGCTCCTCGAGGTAGCGACGACGGTCGGGGTCGACCTCCGCGACCGAGCACGTGTCGGGCTCCCAGCCGGCGTCGAGGAGTCCGGCGAGCAGGGCCTCACCCATCCTGCCGCCGCCGAGCAACGCCACTCCCGCCATGACCCGTGACGCTAGCGCGCACTCACCGATGTGCAGACGACGTTCCCCGCGCCGACCCGGGGTACCGGCGGCGGCGATCGGGCAGCGGACGGGCCCGAGTTACGCTCGGAACGCCCCGCACTTCCCCGAACGGGACGGCCTCGCTGCACCTCGGGCCCGCCTCTCGCCACGTTGCCGTGGCGGCGGGACGAAACATAGGCAGCGCGGGCACCACCGTCAAGGCCTCCGCGTTCAGGCCGGTCAGCGACCCGAGTCGACGTCCTCGCTTCCGGGACGCGACTCGACGATCTCGGCCCACGCATCAGGATCGGTCGCACCCTCGGTGGCCAGGAGAAGGACCGACGCATCGGCGCCCAGCCCCAGCGCCGCGCAACTCTCACGTGGGGCGTTCGCTCGGAGCGCCATCAGGCCGGCGAGGCCCGCAGCTCCGCTTTCGCCCGCGACGATTCCTGATCGTGCGAACGCCCGGACTCCCTCACGTGCCCAGTCGTCGTCGATGACGACCGCGGCGTCGAGCCCGCCGGAGAGCTCCGGCCAGGCCACACGGGAAGGGGTACCGCAGTTGAGACCGGCCATGATGGAGTCCTGCCCACCCGACAGGCTGACAGGCCTGCCGGCGACGAGCGATCGAGCGACACAGTCTGCTCGGTCGGGTTCGACCCCGATGATCGTGGTTTCGGGACCCTGGACGTAGCGTACGGTCGCGGCTGCAAGGGCTCCCACACCGATCTGCACGGCGACGAGATCGTACGGCGGAGCCTCCACGGCGGCACGCTGCTCCTCGACTTCCGAGAAGATGGTCGAGTAGCCCTCGATGATCCAGCCCGGCACGGTCTCGTATCCGGGCCACGAGGTGTCGGAGACCACGAGTGCTCCAGGTCCCTCGAGCTCCTTGGAGGCGTCGACGGCCGTGTCGTACGGACCGTCGATCACGGTCACGCTCGCACCCTCCTCGCGCAGCGCCGCCCTTCGCGCCTCGCTCATGTCAGAGGGAACGAGGATCGACGCGTCGAGGCCCCACCAACGGGCAATCCTGGCGACGGCCCGGCCGTGGTTGCCGTCGGTCGCCGCAACGAGCGTGAGCGGCCGGATGTCGTCGAGGCGGTGAGCCACCTCCTCGATTCCTTCACATTCTGTGAGAGAACGACCCAGTCGCTCACCGAGCAGGCGCGCGGTCGCCCATGACGCTCCCAGTATCTTGAACGACGGAAGACCCAGCCGGTCGGACTCGATCTTCACGTCGACACGGGCGACACCCAGGAGCTCTGCGAGGGAAGGTGCTTCCCGCAGCGAGGTCACCTCGTAGCCCGGAAGGCGGCGGTGGAACCGCCGCGGCTCGTCGTCGAGGCTCGGCGCCCGACGGTGTGACGGACCCGTCAGCAGCCACCGGACCCCGGGGCCCTCGCCCGACCCGTGGACCGTCATCCGACGGGGTCCGGGTGAACCGTCTTGCGGGGCAGATAGCGCCCGGCACCGGGCTCTCCCACGAAACGGCCGTCAACGGCGACCGCTCGGCCACGCGACAGCACCAGGCGGGGCCAGCCGCGGCTGCAGCGTCCCTCGTACGGCGACTGATCCACCTCCATGGAGAGCACCTCGGCATCCAGTGACTGCTCCCGGTCCGGGTCCCACACGACGACATCGGCATCCGCACCCGCTCGGAGCGACCCCTTTTCGGGCCACAGCCCGAACGTACGGGCGGGCGCCTCGGAACAGAGACGCACCCAGTCCTCCACAGACAGGACACCGCCAGTGACCCCCTCCCACACAAGGGCGAGGCGTGTCTCGATTCCGGGGAGTCCCCCGGGGATCTCTGTGAAGTCCCTGAATCCCTCGGGACGACCGCGGATGCCGCGTCGACGGTCATCCGACCAGAAGGGGCAGTGGTCGGTGGCGACCGTGTGGATCCATCCCCGCGCCAGGCCCTCCCAGAGCTCGTCGCGGTCGCGCTGCTCGCGAAGTGGCGGGGTGCACACGAAGTCGGGGGCCTCGGGGCCCTGGAGCGATGCGACGTCCAGGTGGAGATACTGCGGACAGGTTTCTGCGCGTACGTCGATGTCGCGCTCTTGTGCCGCCCTGACTTCCGCCAGCGCCGCACCGGATGAGCAGTGCACGACGTAGACCGGACACTCGGCTCGTTGCGCCAGGTCGGCGACCCGTGCGACCGCCACGGCCTCGAGCGACGCGGGGCGGGTCCGGGCGTGCTCGATGGCTGCCGTTCTTCCTTCTGCGACGGCACGGGCACGGAGTTCCTCGATGGCGTCACCATCCTCGCAGTGAACCGTGACGAGGCCCCCGCGGGTCGTTGCGGTGCGCATGACATCGAGGATCACCGAGTCATCGACGGCCAACAGTTCCGGATAGGCCATGTAGAGCTTGAAGGACGTGACACCCTCGTCGATGAAGCCGGCGACGACCCGTTCGGGAACCGCCTCGGTGAAGGTCATGTGCAGTGCCCAGTCCACAGCGGCAGGCCGGGCCCACTGCTTCCAGCACCGGAACACCTCGAACGGGTCCTCGCCGCGGTACGCGGTGGCGTAGTCGATCACGGTCGTCGTCCCGCCGACGGCGGCTGCTCTCGTCCCGGTCCAGAAGTCGTCGCTCACACGCACGGCACCGACCGGCAGGCGAAGATGCGTGTGGGCGTCGACCCCGCCGGGTACCACGAGACAACCCGTCGCGTCGTAGATCTTCTCGCCGGGTCGGGCCACGAGACTGTCGCCGACGGCTTCGATCCGGCCGTGATCCTCGATGCGCACCGACGCGACACGACTACCGTCGACGTCGACCACGGTGCCGCCACTCACCAGCATCGTGCGCCGCCCATGCTCATTCTCCGGTCCGCCTCGGTTCCCCGCTCCTCCCACGCGGCTCGCTCTCTCATCTCTCTCATGTGAGCGCCGCACGACGCTCGAAGAGCTCCTCTGCCGCTTCTTGTGCATGCGCTCGGACGGCGTTCTCGTCGGCTGTGCTGACGACACCGTCCTCGACCAGACGCGAACCGTCGACCCAGACGTCGCGGACATCGGCGCCACTCGCCGCGAACACGAGATGGGCCGCGACATTGAAATCCCGGTCGTGGAGGACCGGGGTGCAGTGAAGGCCCTCCAGTGACACCGTGACGACATCGGCGCGTTTGCCCGGAGTCAAAGATCCGGTGACGTCATCGAGGTGCAGCGCCCGTGCCCCGTCGATGGTGGACATCTCGAGGATGTCCCACGGGTCACCCGTGGTCGGATCGAGGGTCGTGACCTTCTGCAACAGTGACGCGAACTTCATCTCCTCGATCATGTCGAGGTTGTTGTTCTCCTTCTCGCCGTCGGTCCCGAGCCCCACGGTGACCCCGGCGGCCCGCAGCTTCCCGATCGGCGCCGGGCCCGACGACAACTTCATGTTCGAGCACGGGCAGTGCGCCACAGCGGTTCCGTGGCGCGCCAGGGTCGCGATCTCGTCGTCGTCGACCCAGACGCAGTGCGCGACGACCGTGTGCGGTCCGAGGATCCCGCGATGCTCGAACTCCGCGATCGGCCGCCGACCGAAGCGCTCCAGCGACTGCTCGACCTCCCAGGTGGTCTCAGACGAGTGGGTGTGGATACCGGTGTCGAACTCCTCGGCCAGTGCTGCCGCCGAACGGAAGGCCTCCTCCGAGCAGTAGAGGAGGTGTTCGAGGCCGACCCACGACTGCACCCGCCCGCCGGCAGCACTCCGGCAGGTCTCCAGCAGCCTTCGGTTCGTCTCCATGCTCTCGAAGTAGTCGTAGCCGTCCAGATCTGCGACATACGGCACCAACGTGGCGCGGATGCCGAGCGTCTCGGCAACGGCGGCCGACCCCTCCATGAACCGCCACATGTCCATCACCGACGTGGTCCCCGCCCGCAAGCCTTCGGTGTATGCCAGCTCACTGGCGGCGCGGGCGATTTCAGGGGTGAGTGCGCGGTGGGCGGGATCGACGTAGTCGCGCAGCCAGTCGAAAAGTGACTTGGACTCGGCCGTGCCGCGCAGAAGCCCCGAGTGGAGATGAATGTTGTGCAGGCCCGGGATCACCGCGTGACCGGTGGCGTCCACCTCCGTCGCGCCGGCGCGACGGCGATGGGTATCGACCTCGGCAACCGGACCGACGGCGAGAATCTCGCGTCCGGCGAAGAGAACCGACCCCGGGTCGAAGGCGCGTCGCGGCCCGTCGGCGGGGAGTACGACTCCCCCACGCACCAAGACCGCCGGCACGTCGTCGCGTCCAGAATTCTCAACAATTCGTTGAATCGAGCCAGCATTGACGACTCGACCGGCGTTGTCAAGACGCTGAACGACCGTGTCGGCTCGCTTGCGCACCGTGGTGTCGCCCAGAATGGCACCCGTCGAGAGGACGGGGACGGGGACGATGACGACGGCCATGACGACGGTGCAGACCTCGACCCACCGGAGCCTCGGTCTCGAGGACACGGTCGTCGACGACGTCGTGCGTCGTTCGGCCGTGGAGCACCTCCGCGACGCGGGCGTCCTGCTGCCGACCTTTGGCGAGCTCGCCGACCCCCGAACGATCTCGCCGTCGATCCGCGCGGCTCTCGAAGCGATCGATCCTGCGGCACCGCATCCGCTCAACCTCTTTCGTGTTCACTGGTACAACTCGGCACGGAGCAGTGACGTCGTCGAGGTTCCCGATCACGTCGTCCTCGGAGAGCAGTTCACCGGCGTGTCGGCCCCGATCGTGGTCGTACTCGGTGACCGCTTCCCGATGATCGACGCACACAAGGTCCTGGCTGCCTACGGCTGCCTGGCGCCGAGACTCGTCACCGGCCGTTTCGACCCGGAGCACCAGCGGGCCGTGTGGCCGTCCACGGGCAACTACGCGCGAGGCGGGATCGCGATCTCCCGCGTGCTCGGATGTCGGGGCGTGGCGGTCCTCCCCGAAGGAATGAGCAGCGAGCGATTCGAGTGGCTCGAGCGCTGGGTCCTCGGGCCCGAGGACATCGTTCGCACTCCCGGCTCCGAGAGCAACGTGAAGGAGATCTACGACGAGTGCAACCGACTCGCAACCGACCCCGGCTGCGTCGTGCTCAACCAGTTCTGTGAGTTCGGCAACTACCTCGCGCACCGCACCGTCACCGGCCCCGCCCTGGAACGTGTTTTCGAGGCACATCGCGATCGTGCGCCGGGGGCCCGCCTCGCGGCGTTCGTGGCTGCGTCGGGATCGTCGGGAACCCTCGCCGCCGGCGACCACCTTGCCGCACGGCAGGGAGCCCGTGTTGTCGGTGTCGAAGCGCTCGAGTGCCCGACGATGCTCTACAACGGATTCGGTGAGCACAACATCCAGGGAATCGGCGACAAGCACATCCCTCTCATTCACAACGTCATGGCGATGGACGCGGTCACGGCCGTCTCCGATCGAGCGACAGACGAGCTCTCCGCTGTATATGCAACTGATGAGGGCCGTGACGTGCTGCGATCCGGTGGTGTCGACGACGAAACGATCGCGGCCCTCGACAGCTTCGGCCTGTCGAGCGTCTGCAACGTGATCGCGTCGATCAAGACCGCCAAGCACTACGGGCTGGGTCCCGACGATGTCATTCTCACCGTCGCGACCGACGGTGCGCAGCTCTACGGGAGCGAGCGGGAGCGCATCGTCGCGGATCGCTTCGAAGGTCGAATTGATCGGGGCGCCGCGGACCGGACGCTCCGTCGCCACATCGGCAGCATCAGCACCGACGACTACCTGGCGCTCGACGAAATCGGTCGCCGGCGCATCTTCAACCTCGGCTACTTCACGTGGGTGGAACAGCAGGGAATCCCGCTCGACGTCTTCGAGGCACGCCGTTCGGCGTCCTTCTGGGAGGATCTCGTCCCCGTGGTCGACCACTGGGACGAGATGATCCGCGCCGTGAACGACGAGACCGAGGTGGAGTCGAGCCTGTAGCTGTGCACAGTGTCAGCCGGTTCCGGTGCGTGGGGTGCGGCACGGCGCCGGACCCTGACGACGCCGCACCGTTCCGCTGTCCCGGTGCTGACACCGGCGGGGCCCACGTGCTCGCTCGCGTTCTCGACGCCGCAGAGACCGAGTTTCGTCCCCGGGATTCGCACAACCCGTTCTTGCGCTACCGGGATCTGTCCCACACCTACGCGCTGGCCCGGCGCCACGGAGTCGGAGACGACACCTACGGGGAGATCGTGTCCACGCTCGATCGCCACGTGGCGGACGTGGACGGTCGCGGCTTTCGGATCACGCCCGTGGTGGAGGCCGATCCGCCCGTCGGGAACAGGCTCTGGGTCAAGAGCGAGATCGAGAACGTGGCCGGCTCCCACAAGGCCCGTCACCTGATGGGTGTGATGATCCATCTCCAGGTCGTCGCACACCTCGGGCTTCCGGGAGCTCCGGATCCGCGTGCACCCCTTGCGATCGCAAGCTGCGGCAATGCGGCACTCGCTGCTGCGGTCGTGGCCAGAGCGGCCGGTCGATCACTCGACGTCTTCGTGCCCACGTGGGCCGATCCCGCCGTCGTGGACCGCCTCCGGGACCTCGGGTCGACGGTCCACACGTGCACGCGTGACGAGACCGCATCGGGTGATCCGTGTGTGGCCGCTTTTCGCTCCATGGTCAGACGCGGTGCCGTCCCGTTCTCGTGCCAGGGACCCGACAACGGACTTGCCGTGGAGGGAGCCAAGTCGATCGCGTGGGAGCTCGTCGACGCCCTCGGATCTGCGACGCTGGACCGAGTCATCGTCCAGGTGGGCGGGGGTGCCCTGGCGTCAGCCGTGTGGTCGGGTCTGACGGAGTACTGGGCGCTCGGTCTGCTCCCCCGACTCCCTCGACTCCACGTCGTCCAGGCGGCCGGATGCGCGCCCTTCGCACGGGCCCACGAACGTGCCCGCAAGGAGATCGACAGGGGAGCGTCGGTCGGTGAGGTCCTTGCTGCGGCTGCGGCCTCCCCGTCGGAGTACATGTGGCCCTGGGAGCCCGAACCCACGAGCCGGGCCACCGGGATCCTCGACGACGAGACCTACGACTGGCTCGTCCTCCTGGCCGGAACCCTGAGGTCAGGGGGGCGGCCTGTCGTCGTGAGTGAGGAGCTCATCGGCTCGGCGCCGACCCTTGCCGAGAAGCTCACCGGGCTGCGCCCGAACCCCACCGGTGCCGCGGGTCTCGCCGGCCTCGTCGCTCTGCGGGACGACGCCGAAGCCCTGCACGACGCCGACCACGACCCTGACCTCGGGCAGAGCGCCGTTCTCTTCACCGGAGGTACTCCGCGGGATTGACAATTTGTTGAATTCGCGGGAACCTAGAGGCGAAGCACGCGAAGACGCCGGACCCGAGGAGGCGCGGCATGCCACCCGCCACTGTGACCTCGCTCGAACTCAACGGGCAGCCGTGCGAGATCCGCGGCGACCACCCGCATCTTCTCGCAGCGCTACGCGACGAGGTCGGTGTCCTGTCACCCAAGGACGGCTGCTCACCGTCGGGCCAGTGCGGGTGCTGCACCGTTCTCATCGACGGCAAGGCACAGGTGAGCTGCCAGCTCTCGCTCGAGAAGGTCGAGGGGCGGTCGGTCACGACGCTGGAGGGTTTCGATCCGGGCGAACGAGATCGATTCGCCTCGGCCTTCGCAGCCAGAGGTGCCCTCCAGTGCGGCTTCTGTACGCCGGGGATCGTGGTTCGCACCAAGGCGCTCCTGGACAAGAAGGGGAGTTCTCTCGACCGTGCGACCGCTGCTCGTCACCTCGGCGCCCACCTGTGTCGTTGCACCGGGTACACCAAAATCCTCGATGCCGTCGAGGATCTGGCCGCAGGGCGCGTGAACGAGCCCGTGACGGCAGACAGGATCGGCACGAGTGGTGTTCGGTACCAGGGCACGGAGCTCTCCCTGGGCGACAAGCCGTACGTCGACGATCTCCACCCGCCGGCACTCCTGCACGGTGCACTCCACCTCGCAGACCACGCCCGTTCGGAAATCACCCGTATCGACACGTCCGCTGCAGAGGCAGTCGAGGGTGTCGAGGCGGTGTTGACGGCAGCCGACGTTCCAGGAGAGCTACGGGTCGGGCTCATCCACAAGGACTGGCCCGTGTTCATTCCCGAGGGGGGACGGACGTCGTACCTCGGTGATGTGCTGGCCATGGTCGTCGCGGTGGACCGGGAAACGGCGCGTCGGGCGGCAGGCCTGGTCGAGGTCGAGTACCGGCCCCTGCGCCCGATCGTCGACGCTGTTGCGGCCATCGAGGACGACGAAGACGCCGTGTGGGGACTCGACGGCAACGTGCTGTCGCGCTCCACCTACACCCGCGGTGATGTCGACGACGCGCTGGCAGGTTCCGCGCATGTCGTTCACGAGGTCTTCCAGACACAGAGGGTCGAGCACGCCTACCTCGAGCCCGAGTCGACTCTCGCCGTGCCCCAGGAAGACGAGACACTCCACGTGTACTCCGGCGGGCAGGGAATCTGGGACGACCGTGATCAGATCGCGAGCGTGCTCGATGAACCACCGGAGTCGGTCACCGTGGAGCTCGTCTCCAACGGTGGTGCCTTCGGCGGCAAGGAGGACATGAGCAACCAGGCCCAGACCGCGCTCGCCGCGAGACTCCTGGGACGACCGGTGAAGTGCACCCTGTCGCGCGAGGAGTCGTTCCTCGTGTCTCCGAAGCGTCACCCGATCCGTATCGAGGTGTGGGCAGGCTGTGACGAGAACGGTTCGCTGACGGGACTACGTGCACGAATGGTGGGCGATTCGGGACCGTACGCGTCGGTTGGCATGAAGGTCCTGGAAAGGGCCGCGGGTCACGCCAGCGGCCCGTACGTCTTCGACGCCCTCGACGTCGAGGCCGTCGCTGTGCGAACCAACAACAGCGTCTGCGGAGCGTTCCGCGGCTTCGGCGCCAACCAGGCACAGTTCGCGACCGAGGGCATCCTCGATCGACTCGCCGAGATGGTGGGTATCGACGGCTGGGAGATGCGCTCGCGCAACGTCGTCGGGCCGGGCCGGATCTGGGGACCGGGCCAACGGATGGACGACGGATCCCTCGGCGCCCGTGAGTGCCTCGATGCCGTGCGCGAGCCGTACCGGGCGGCCAAGGCAGACGGGAAGGCCGTCGGGCTGGGGCTCGGCATCAAGAACTCCGGGCTCGGAAACGGGTTTCTCGAGATTGCACGTGCCGTCGTGCGCTTCGATGAGGACGGCACTGTCGAGGTGCGGCACTGCTGGACCGAGATGGGCCAGGGTGTGCACACCGTTGCCGCACAGGTTGCAGCCACCGAACTCGGTGTGCGACCCGATGCGATCCGAGTGCTCGTCGACACCTCGAGGGAGCTCGGAGCAGGCCAGACAACCGGGTCGCGCGGAACGCTGATGGGCGCAGGCGCAATCGCCGCTGCCTGCGAAGAGGCGAAGCGGAACAACTGTCGCCCTGGCGTCGACTACGAGGGTGAGTACCGGGTCGACTGGACCAACCACCTCGATGACGACGTCGACGAGCCCGTGATCCACTCCACCTTCGGGTTCGCGGCCCAGCTGATGATCTGTGACCCCGAGACGGGAGCCGTCGAGCGTGTCGTCGCTGCCCATGACGTCGGTAAGGCGATCAACCCGATGCTCTGTGAGGGCCAGATCGAGGGCGCCGTCCACATGGGTCTCGGCTACGCGATGTCCGAGCAGTTCCCGTGTGATGACGAGGGACGACCCGTCAACACGACGCTTCGCAGCCTCGACATCATCCGACCCAAGGACATGCCCCCGGTGGAGGTGATTCTCGTCGAGGCTCCACAACCTCGGGCACCGTACGGAATCAAGGGGGTCGGCGAGATCGGACTCGTTCCCACCGCCGGCGCCGTGGCCGCCGCCTACCACGAACTCGACGGCGCATGGCGCACGTCGCTGCCGCTCGAGCCGCCGAACGTGGGGGGCTGACGACGGTGGGGGCGACGACACAGGGCCTCGTCTGCGCACACCACCACCTGTACTCCGCCCTCGCCCGTGGGATGCCACCTCCGTCACGGACCCCGAGGAACTTCACGGAGATCCTCGAGCTCGTGTGGTGGCGCCTGGATTCCGCCCTCGACCTGGAGTCGATTCGCTGGTCGGCGATGCTCGGTGCACTCGAAGCGCTCGAGAACGGCACGACGGCGATCGTCGACCACCACGCATCTCCCAATGCCATCGAGGGATCCCTCGACGTCATCGCCGGAGCCTGCGCGGAGGTCGGTGTACGCAGCGTCTGCTGCTACGAGGTGACCGACCGCAACGGCCTCGAGGGGGCACGAGCCGGGCTGGCGGAGAACGAGCGGTTCATCCGCTCCGGCGGGCGTGGGCTCGTCGGTGCCCATGCGTGCTTCACGCTCTCGGACGCCACTCTCGAATCCATCTGCGGACTCGCCGATGATCTCGACGTCGGGGTGCACATCCACGTTGCCGAGGACCGCGCCGATGCCGACGCCGGAGCCCGTCTCTCCAGTCGCGCTCGACCCGAATGGCTGCTCGCACACTGCGTCCACCTCGAAGCCGACCTACCCGGCACCGTTGCCCACAACCCGCGGTCGAACATGAACAACGCTGTTGGCTACGCGAATCCGGCCACGCGAGCGAACCCGATCGTTCTCGGCAGCGACGGGATCGGCGCATCCATGCTCGACGAGTTTCGGGTTGCGTTCGCCCGCCTCCGGGAGTCGGACGTCACCGCAACACCCGACACAGTGTGGGAGTGGCTCCACGCAGGCGCCACACTGATCCCCGAGGTCGCCGGCGACGTCGTCACCTGGTCCTACGAACCGACGGATCCCTGGCATCTGGCGTACACACCGGGTGTCCGGGCAGAGCGGGTGGTGATCGACGGTCAGGTCGTACTCGACAACGGCCGTCCGACACGCGTCGATGGACACGAGATCCGGGCACGAGCCCGGGAGGAGGCCGAGCGGCTGTGGCGCAGGATGTGAGCAACGACCGGGTCGCCCTGTACCTGCAGGACGCGCACCCGATTCGCGACGCGATGGGGTACGCACAGGCCGCAGAGGAGCGCGGATTCGAGGCAGTGTGGCAGGCAGAGAGTCGGCTCGTGCGCGAGGCCACGGTCCCGATGGCAGCTTTTCTCTCGACGACCGACACGATCAAGGCGGGCTCGGGCGTGGTGAACAACTGGACCCGGAACCCGGCACTACTGGCGTCGACCTTCTCGACGCTCGACGACCTCGCACCCGGCCGTGTGATCCTGGGCATCGGTGCATGGTGGGACCCGCTCGCGGCCAAAGTCGGCATCGAGCGCCGTCGACCGCTGCAGGCGATGCGTGAGACGGTCGAAGCCGTGCGGGGTCTCCTGGCCAATGAGGTCGTGACCTACGACGGCGACTTCGTCCACCTCGACGGCGTCGAGCTCGACTATGTCCATCAGGAACGCCGCGCCAAGGACGTGCCGATCTACATCGGCGCGACAGGGATGAAGATGATGGAGCTCGCGGGCGAGATCGCCGACGGCGTCGTTCTCAACTATCTCGTGTCACCGACGTACAACGCACGTGCCATGGAGCACCTGAAGGAGGGTGCGACCCGCGCCGGGCGCAACCTGTCCGATCTCGATCGTCCACAGCTCGTCGTGTGCTCGCTCGACGAAGACCGCGGGCAGGCCCTCGACGCGGCACGGCTCCTCGTGACGCAGTACCTGGGCCAGCAGCCGCACATCATGAAGGCATCGGGAGTGCCGAGCGAACTCCTCGACGAGATCGGGGAGGTACTCACCTGGCCGGCAACCGACGAGGAGATCGAGAAGGCGGCGCATCTCGTACCCGACGAGATCGTACAGATGATCACGGCCTCGGGTACCGCCGACGAGTGCCGCGCCAAGGTGGCCGAGTACACGGCGGGCGGCTGCACGTGTCCGATCCTCTATCCGCTCGGCGCTGACGTGACAGCGATGCTCGACGCCTTCGCGGTCGCGTGAACCCGTCGATGCCGGCACCGGTCGACCTCGTCATCACGGGCGCTGAGCTGGTCGCCACCCTGGACGAGGATCGAACCGAGCTCCCCGGCGGCTGGGTGGCGCTCGACGGCGGCCGGGTGGCCGCGGTGGGAGCGCCGGGCACAGAACCGCCCGCGGAGGCGACTCTCGACGCCCGGGGATGTCTCGTCACCCCGGGGCTCGTCAACACCCATCACCACCTGTACCAGAACCTCACGCGTGCGTTCGCACCTGCGCTGCGCGGCGATCTGTTCCATTGGCTACGCACTCTCTACCCGTACTGGAGCCTGATCGACGAGGAGGCGGTCTACGTCTCGACCTGGATCGGTCTCGCCGAGCTCGCTCTCGGTGGATGTACGACGACGTCGGATCACCTCTACCTCCATCCGCGAGACGCCGGCGACCTGATCTCGGCCGAGATCACAGCTGCACAGGAGGTCGGGCTCCGGTTCCACGCGACCCGGGGCTCGATGAGCCTCTCGAAGAAGGACGGGGGGCTACCCCCCGATTCCGTGGTCCAGGACGACGACGAGATCCTCGCCGACTCGGAGAGGCTGGTGCGCGACCACCACGATTCCGGGTCGGACGCGATGGTCCAGGTGGCGTTGGCGCCCTGCTCTCCCTTCTCGGTGACGCCCGATCTCATGCGCAGCACGGCCGAGCTCGCCGAACGGCTCGACGTACGCCTCCACACCCACATCGCCGAGACCGTCAACGAGGACGAGTACTGCATCGAGAAGTTCGGCTGCCGCCCGATCGAGTACTTCGACGACGTCGGGTGGGGCAGTGACCGTGCCTGGGTCGCTCACTGCGTGTGGCCGAACAACGCCGAGATCGAGCGTCTGGGCGACTGGGGCACGGGAGTCGCGCACTGCCCCAGCTCCAACATGCTCATCGGTGCAGGGGCGGCGCCGGTGGTCGATCTGCGCGCGGCGGGCGTTCCGGTGGGCATCGGCTGCGACGGCTCGGCCGCGACCGATTCGGCGTCATTGTGGATGGAGTGTCGCAACGCCCTCCTCCTCGGCCACCTGCGCGGAGGAGCCGCTGCCATGGGCTCGCGCGATGCGCTCGAGATGGCGACCCGGGGCTCGGCCGCGTGTCTGGGCCGCTCGGGTGAGCTCGGTCAGTTGACCCCCGGCGCGGCCGGTGACGTGGTGGCGTGGCCGCTGGAGGGCGTTCCGTTCGCGGGCGCCCTCTCCGATCCGATCGAAGCCTGGTTGCGCTGCGGGCCCGTGGCCGCCCGGCACACCATCGTGGCCGGCCGTCCCATCGTGCGCGACGGGGAGCTCCGCCTCGACGGTGTCGAGGAGATGCTCGCCCGCCATCGGGCCCTCGCCACCGCCATCCAGCATGGACCGGAGGCCACGTCACATGCGTAGGCCATGTGTTGACAAATTGTTGATTTCGCTGGAATCCTAGGCCGATGGGAATCGCCGTTCCGCAGACACTGGACGACACGCTGGGCGCGGTCGCGGATCAGCCGGGAGCCCAGATCCTCTCGGGAGGGACCGACTTCATGGTCGAGGTGAACTTCGGCCATCGACGTCCCGTCGATGTCGTGGCTCTGCGCCGGGTGAACGAGCTGCGTGGTTTCCACCGCCACAACGGGTCGGTCGAACTGGGTGCGGGACTCACCTACACCCGGATGCAGCAGCCCGACCTCGCCGACCTCGTTCCCGGCCTGGCCCAGGCGGCCCGTACCGTGGGGTCACCCCAGATCAGAAACGTCGGGACTCTCGGCGGAAACCTGGGAACGGCTTCGCCGGCGGGCGACACGTTGCCGGTGCTCGCCGCGCTCGACGCCTCCATCGAGGTGGCCTCGACGCGAGGACGACGGACGCTCACACTCGACGAGCTGATCGTCGGACCCAAACAGAACACCCTCGAACCCGACGAGCTCATCGTGGGCGCAACCGTTCCCGTCACGAACGGACCCCAGGAGTTCCTCAAGGTAGGGACGCGAAACGCCATGGTCATCGCCGTGTGCAGCGTCGCGCTCGTCGTCGACAGCGTGGCACACACCGTCCACTGTGCGCTGGGCGCTGCCGGACCCGTGATCATCCGTGCCACCGAGGCCGAGGAGTGGATCGCTCAACGTGTCGACTGGGATGCGGGTCGCGTCGACGATTCCCGTCTCGCGTCGGAGTTCGGACAGCGGGTTGCAGCCGCCGCTCGACCCATCGACGACCACCGCTCCACCGCCGAGTACCGCAGGCACGCCATCGGTGTGCTCGCGACCCGAGCTCTGGAGCGTGCTCTGTGAGCGCCGACACGTCTCCCGACCTGATCCCCGAGGTGGGCTATCGACTGCGCGTCAACGGTGAGGACCTCGAGGTCGACTCCGGGTGGCTGGGCGAGAACCTCCTCTGGGTGCTGCGCGAACGACTCCAGCTCTCCGGCTCCAAGAACGCCTGCGAACAGGGCGAGTGCGGTTCGTGCTCCGTTCTCATGGACGGTGAGCTCGTCTGTTCCTGCCTCGTCCTCGCCGGCTCGGCGATTGGGTCCGAGATCACGACGGTGGAGGGCATCGACGGTGGTGCACTGACCGACGTCCAGGATGCCTTCCTGGCCGAGGGCGCCGTGCAGTGCGGGTTCTGCACCCCCGGTCTCGTGATGGCCGTGCACGACCTCCTCGAACGCGACCCGTCACCCGAGCCGCTGGCGGTCCGTGAGGCGATCTCGGGGAACCTCTGCCGCTGCACCGGCTACGGGCGAATCTTCGCAGCCGTCGAGAAGACGATCAGAGAGCGTTCCGATGCCTGACGCCTCGACAACGACCGCGGGCGTGCGCGAGATGACGTCCTCACGTTCGGGCCGCGTCGGGGACAGCCAGCGCCGCCCGGACGGTGTGCCCAAGGTGAACGGCTCCTTCGCGTACTCGTCGGATCTGTGGGCCGAGGGGATGCTGTGGGGCTCGACGATGCGCTCCCCGCATCCCTCGGCCCGCATCGTCGCCATCGACCTGAGCGGCGCATGGCAGACCCCGGGGGTCCGTGCCGTCGTCACCGCCGATGACGTACCGGGTAAGCCCTTCTACGGCCTGGAGGAGCACGACCAACCCGTCTTCGCCGACGGGGTGGTCAGATACGCGGGTGAGCCGATCGCGGCGGTGGCGGCCGACCACCCCGAGATCGCCCGGCTCGCTCGCGACCGCATCGAGATCACCTACGACGTCACCGAGCCGGTGCTCGATCCCGAGGAGGCACTCAGGGGCCGACCGCTGCACCCGAACGGGAATGTCTTCCGGCATCTTCCGATACGACGAGGAGACCCCTCCGTCACGGGCGACGTGCAGGTCGAAGGGACCTATGAGCTGGGAATGCAGGATCAGGCCTTTCTCGGGCCCGAATCCGGTCTGGCCATCCCCGACGAGGACGGCGGCGTCGAACTGTTCATCTCGACGCAGTGGCTTCACGTAGACCGCGACCAGGTGGCCGACTGTCTCGACCTACCGCCCGACAAGGTGACGCTCGTGCTCGCCGGCGTGGGTGGGGCCTTCGGCGCGCGCGAAGACATCAGCCTCCAGGTCCACACCTGCCTGCTGGCACTACGAACCGGGCGACCGGTGAAGATGCTGTACTCGCGCGACGAGTCGTTCTTCGGCCACGTCCACAGGCACCCGGGCCGCTTGTGGTATCGACACCACGCAGACCGTTCCGGGCAACTCGTGAAAGTCGAGAGCCGCATCGTCCTCGACGGCGGCGCCTACATCTCGTCCTCGTACCACGTCACGGGCAACGCGGCGTGCTTCGCGCTGGGGCCCTACCGCTGCGACAACGTCGTGATCGACGCCTACAACGTACGCACCAACAACCCGCCCTGTGGGGCCATGCGGGGCTTCGGTGTCGTCCAAGCGTGCTACGGACACGAGTCCCAGATGGACAAGCTCGCCGCCGCTCTCGAGCTCGACCCCGTCGAGCTGCGTCTGCGCAACGCACTGGCGCCGAACGACACGCTACCCACCGGGCAACGAATCACGGGGACCCTTCCGGTTGCTGAGGTCATCCGTGCGACCGCGAGCGCCCCGCTCCCCCCTGAAGACATCGCCGACCCCATCGCCCGTCCGGGTGGGGCCGGTCGCACCGCCGACCCCGACCGGATACGTCGTGGCGTCGGCCTCGCCGTGAACTTCAAGAACCTGATGTACGCGGAGGGTTTCGACGACTTCTCGACCGCCACGGCGCGCGTTGAAGACGGGATCGTCACGATCACGTGCGCCTGCGCGGAGGTCGGCCAGGGTTTCGTGACACTCGCCGAGCAGATCGCCCGTTCCGTCCTCGGCATCGACGACGTCGTCCTCGCACCGGCCTCAACGGCGACGGTGGGGTCGGCGGGGTCGACGTCGGCGAGTCGCCAGACGTGGATGTCAGGGGGCGCCGTCGAGGCTGCATGCCTCGCCGTTCGGGATCGTCTCGTCGAGCATGTGGCACGTACCAACGACGTGGGCCTCCAGGGTCTCGAGGTGACCGAGGATGCCCGCGTCGTGTCGGTCGGTGGCGACGTCGATGTGTCGTGCGCGGAGGCGGCGGAAGGACTCGTGGTGGAGGAGACGCGCGAGTACCACCACCAACCGACGCGGCCGCTCGACGAAGCAGGCCAGGGTGACGCCCACGTGTCTTTCGTGTGCGCCGCCCACCGCGCTGTTGTGGACGTCGACATCGATCTCGGCCTTCTGCGCGTCGTTCAGATCGCCACCGCCCAGGACGTCGGTCGGGCCATCAATCCCCTCCAGGTCCTCGGTCAGATCGAGGGCGGGATCGCACAGGGCGTGGGACTCGCCGTCATGGAGGAGATCGTCCTCCACGGCGGCAGGATCGCCAATGCCTCGTTCACCGACTACCTGATCCCGACCGCACTCGACATGCCCGACGTCGTGACCGAGATGATCGAGCAGCCTGAGCCCGGTGCGCCATTCGGCGCCAAGGGTGTCGGCGAACCGCCCGTGGCCTCGCCCACACCCGCGATCGCGGCTGCCGTCAGACGGGCAACAGGGCTCGAGCTCCCCCGTGTCCCCATTCGCCCCCAGGACATCGCGTTGGCGAGTCCAACTGTGCGTCGCTGAGCGCGCCGTCGATCAGATCACCGGAGGACAGATGCTCGATCACGCGACAAAGGAGGCTGTTGCGGGCCTGAAGGAAGCCGGGATCGATTTCGTGTCCGGACTCCCCGACGGTTGGCAGCGCGACCTCCACGAGGTGGTCGAGGCAGATCCGTACTTCGAGTACGTCCCCGTGTGCAACGAGGGTGTGGGCTTCTCGATCTGTGCGGGGGCGTGGCTCGGTGGGCGACACACGGTCCTGGTGATGGAGAACTCGGGACTACGGGTCGCCGCCGAGTACATCGCGCGGATCTCGCTGGGCACGGGTGTTCCCGTCGTCCTCATGCTCTCGTATCGCGGAGACCTCGGGGAGACGGAGCACTGGGGAATCCCCCACGGGATCGTCGTGGAGCCCCTCCTCGACGCACTGCGCATCCCGTATCAGATCGTCCGGGATCCGTCCCACCTCCGGCGGGGGCTGCGGCGCGCCAACCGTCTCGCACAGGCCCAACTCCATCCGACGGCGCTACTCGTGTCGGGCGACTGCATCTGGGAGGAATGACGATGGCCCTCGACCGATACGAATGGCTCGGGCGACTCGCAGCCCGAGTCCCTGACGACGCTCTCGTGATGTCCACCTACATTGGGGCGGTCTCGTTCGAGTGGGCAGATCTCACGAACGAGCACCCCCGGACGGCACACCTGGGCCAGATGGGAGACGTCATCGGTTTGGCGGTGGGTTTGGCCCTCGCCCTTCCCCACCGACAGATCGTGGCGCTCGACGGCGATGGCTCAGTACTCATGGAGCTGGGTCAACTCGTCGCCATGGGTCAGTCCCGACCGGAGAACCTCGTCGTGTGGGTCGTCGACAACGGCTGCTATGAGTCGATCGGCTGGAACGCGGACGGTGCCCGCCCGACAGCCACCGCGACGAGCGCCGACCTTGCTGCCATCGCGGCCGCCTCGGGAGTCCCCCATGCCACGACCGTCGAGACCGAGGCCGAGCTCGACGCCGAGCTCGATGTCGCCTTCGGCGATGAAGGCGGGTGCCGCTTCGTCTGCGTACGCACCGAGCCGGGACACGCCCGGGTGGCACCCCGTCAGACCGACGGCTTCGAGGACAAGTACCGCTTCGTTCGCCACGTCGAACGCACAGAAGGTCGTTCGATCCTGCACCTGGCCGAACAGGACCGCCAACTCATGGCGGATCCCGACTCGCACTGAGTGAACTCAGCGATCCACACCGAGCACACTCCATGCCTCGGTGGCGATGCGGGCCGGATCGAAACCCACGGGCGCGCCACCTTCCACCACGGTTCGGCCCGCGACGACCACGAGGGATGCTGCGCTGGAGAGCCCGGTCAGGAGTAGACCGGCGACCGGGTCCTGTATACCGAACCGATCCACCGTGTGCAGGTCCCAGGCCGCGAAGTCGGCCGCCGAGCCCGGGCCGATCCAACCAAGGGCCGGACGTCCGAGGCACGTGGCGGATCCCCGCGTCGCTGCCCACACCAACTCGCGAGCCGAAGGCCACGCATCTGGTGGCACACGCTCGTCACGGTGAACGAGCGCGGCGATCCTCAGGTCGCCGAGCAGATTCGCCCCGTCATTACTCGCGGAGCCCGTCGTTCCCATCCCCAGCGTTATCCCGGCATCGAGCATCGCGCGCAACGGAGCGCGTCCCCACCCCATTCGCAGGTCCGGGGCCGGGAGATGAGCGATCGCCACCCCGGCGGCCGCGATCTCGGGAAGCTCTTCGATCGGTACGTCGGTCATGTGCGCGAGCCATGTGCGTTCGGTCGCCCAACCGTGCTCCACCAGGAACTCCCACGGTGTCATCCCGTAGCGCTCGCGAGTGAAGTCGGTGTCTATTCGCTCGTAGAGGTGCGTGTGCAAGCCCACCCCTTCGCGGTCGAAGGCCAGCGCGGCAAGCTCCTCGAAGAGCTCGGGGCGATCGACGTGCACTCCGCAGGGCGCGACGGCGATCTGTGTCATCGAGTACGGGGAGGCATCGTGATAACCGTCGATCAGCGACTCGCAGTGCGCAACGACGGTGTCCACGGCCTGCACCATCGAATCCGGCGCCGCGCCCCCAGCTGCTCGTCCCATCGTGATCGATCCTCGACACGCGGTGAGACGGATACCCAGCGCCGATGCAGCTTCGATCGTCGCTTCCACATATGCCGGGGCCGGAACGGCTGAACCCGGGAAGAAATAGTGCTGGTCCGCAACGGTGGTGATTCCTCCGAGCAGCGACTCGGCCAAGACCGCTCGGGCGATGGCGCGTACCTCCTGCGCGCCGAATCGCCCGTGTTCGAACCGCGTGAGTGCGTCGGCGCCGATGCCACGGAGCCAATCCCCTATCAGAGAGCGTTCGAGATCGGGTATCGCCCGCATCGCTCCCTGGTAGAGATGCTGATGGGCATTTATCAACCCGGGCAACGCCAGGAGACCCGAACAATCCACGATCTGGTCACAGATCGCGGGTTGGAGACCGACCCCCAACTCCGCGACCACCCCGTCGTCGACCAGGATGTCGGCCCCATCGAGCTCCCGATCGTGATCGTCACTCGTCACGATCCGATCAAAGGAGCGAAAGAGCGTGCGCACCACACGGAGGATACCGGTGGTCTCCTCATGAGCGAACCGATGTAGAACCGACCGAGACGCCGCCCCTGACCGGGATCGGCACGGAGCTCATCTCGCTTCCGTCCGCGTGTGTCAGGCCAGATGAGGGAACGAGTTCGAGGTCCGGGTCATCGTGGCTCCGGAAGCATCGAACCGAGTGCCGGTCAGCCACCAGCCATCGGAAGTGCGATGGCCATCTCGATCTCGGCGACACCGTCGAGGGACGCGTCGAGTCCCCCGAGCTCCCGCGAGTCCTCGCCGTCGATGAACACCATGCAGCGCGGATCGAGCCATCCGTACTGGTTGTAGAACCAGTCGCGCAGCTCGGCGCCGTGGCGCTCCACGAGCTCCTCGAGAACGTCGCGCACGCACACCGTCGGTTGCAGCACGAGGTGGTCATGGTCGCAGCCGAGCTTGTGCTTGAGACTCCCGATGTAGTGGACCCGGATCTCGACGGCCGTCGTCATGATCGGAGGAACGTCACGGTCGATAGAGGCCGGGAACTTCCTTGACCGGTGGGAAGATGCCGACTCGGAGCGTGAGAAGGCGCAGGCCGAAGCCGGCGACCACGAGAAGTGCCAGCACCACGATGACGAGCACGTCGCGGGAACCGTCGACTGCCAGCGCCACCAAGGAGAGAACGAGCGAGACGATCGTGCCGACCACGATCACACCGCCGACGAAGGCACTCCGATAGCGGCCGCGGAGTAGTCGGTCGAGGCTTTCGCGCTTGCCGGGGACCTCGGTACGGGTCAGGAGGTGTACTGCGAGCGTCACGAGGAGCGCGACGAGGAAGCCGACCAGGATCCGGAGATCGCCGCTCGTGACCGGTACGTCGTTGGCGACCGCCATCGTGAGCACCACCGCCATCGAGATGGCAGCCGACGAGAGGAGGAACTGGAGCGGCACGTTCACCGAGTGCCAGTAGGGAATCGCACGGGGACGAGCGAGCACGACCCCGGCGTAGACCATGACCACGACGGCGGCCACCATCGCCACGATCTCGATCGTCTGGCCGAGTCCCGAGGTGGCTTCGGCCTCCCATGGCAACGACTCGAACGGCTGAGCCGAGCCCAGCCGGAGATCGGGCAGGACGAGCAGGCCCCCCAGGGTCAGGAAGATGAGGTCGGCCCATGCGCCCCAACTGATCACGCTCGTACGCACGTTGACGAAAGCTCGCCAGGCCCGGAGCGGCCGGCCGAGGTCACCGATCAGGATCAGGCCACCGACCGAGATCGCGACGAAGCTCACCCAGTCGACGAGCGGAACGCCGAACCAGTGTCCGAGGCGGCTACTGAGATCGAGCGCTCGCGCAAGGATGAACAACCCACCGCCCACTCCCATGAGGGTGAACCAGATCGCATGCGACACGCCCCAGACGCGTTGGGTCTTGGGCTCGAGCCGCCAGCGATCCATGAACACGTTCTCGGGACGGTGCCCGTTGTGTCGTGTGGCGACCTCGGGGCCGGGATCCTGGACCCGGGGGGTACGGATGGCGATGTCAGCCGACATAGGACGTGTGAGCTCCCGTCTCGGCGTCGGGTCGCAGCACTTCGGCGGGACCTCGACGTTGCAGGTAGAGGCTGATCGGGCTGGTGTCGTCCTCCAGGTCACCGAAGATCCGGCACTCGGCCGGGCAGGTGACGACGCACGCAGGGGTCGCGAGGGGGTCGACACCCGGCGTGAGCCCGTTCTCGAGGCCGAAGTCGATCCGGTGTGCGCAGTACGTGCACTTGGAGACTGTTCCGACCTGGTGCCGTTCACGTGCCACCCGGTCGGGCACCGTGGGAAGCGTCCGGCTGCCATCGGCGAGCATCTCACCTTCGGCACCGGTGAAGAGGTGGATCGCGCCATAGGGGCAGGCGTTCATACAGGCGCGTGACCCGATGCACACGTCTTCGTCGGCGAGCACGATGCCGTCATCGCGACGCTTGAGCGCCCCGGAAGGGCAGGCCGTGACGCACGGCGCGTCCTCACAGTGGTTGCACAACGTCGGCAGGAACTGCATGCGCGCGTCGGGATAGGTCCCGACCTCATATTCGATGACGGGGGCGTAGAACGCGTCTGCCGGTGATTCGTTCTCGGCCTTGCACGCGATCGTGCAGGCGTGACAGCCGACGCAGCGGGCAGTGTCGATGACCATTCCCCAGCGCATCAGTGTCCGCTCCCGTTCGACTCGACGTTGGCGGAGATCACACAGTCGAGAGCCCCCGAGAGGAAGTCGATGTGGTCCTCGTCGATCGCGAGAAGAGCGTTGAAGTTCACCTCGTCGCCGTTGGCACCCTTGGACCAGCCACCACCGCACCCCTGGGTCGCCAGGACCTCGGGATGCACGAGCTGCGTGACGCGTGCCGCCGCCGTCTGGCGACGCCCCTCGAACGTCTCGATGGTGACCTGCTCACCGTCGACGATCCCGCGCGCACGTGCCGTCTCGGGATGGATCCACACCGATCGCAGGTCGTTGTGCGCTGACGCCACCGCGGTGAGCAGGGGGTTCTTGTGCGTGTGGCCGAGCGCGTGGTGCGACACCTTGAGGTTCACCAGGTACAGGTCGTGTGGAGGCGGGCGTTTGTAGGCCGGCCCGGGCTTCCAGTCCGGCAGGGCCTGGTAGTCGTCGGTCTCCCACGGCATACCGAGCTCCTCGGTGACCCGACGGACGTCTTCACCCGCCTTGGGCATGAACTCGAAGTAGACCTGTGCGCGAGCGTCGAAGAACGGGCGCGGGTACTTCTCCTGGACGGTCTTCGTGTCGGTCCACAGCCCGTCCTGGAGGTGCCACTCCAGGCCCTTGCCCTCGCCGAACTCGTTCTGGAGCCAGCGGTCGACGAGCTCGGTGTAGCTGTACTCCGCCTGCGGATCGAGCTTCCACGGCTCCCTGAGGTGGGCGATCGTGTTGAAGGACTCGTACAGGTCGGGGAGGAAGCCGCTGCGACGGGCGATCTCCAGGAAGATCTGCATGATGTCGACGTAGGGCTCACCCGGTACAGGGCCCTCGAACGGTGGGTGCACGACCGGTTTCGGTCCGTAGGCGGCGAGGTCGCCGTCACCGGATGCGTAGTGCTGGTACGCAAAGGGAACGAGACGCTCCAGGTAGTGGAGGTCGGGCAACACGATGTCGGCGAACTCGGTGGTCTCGTCGGGACGTCGGGTGACCGAGACGATGAACTCGAAACGCTTGAGGAACCGCTCCATCACGTCGGGCGGTCCGGACGTCTTCATGAGATTGGAGTGGTACTGGAGCATCATCCGGGGGAAGGGGGGCGGCTTGTAGACGTCCTCCTTCTCCGAGGCGAGGAGGTAGAAGATGGCTCCATAGGGGCCGACCGGCAGCAACTCGAACATCTCGGGAGTCTGGGGCTTGCGCACCTTGCGCGGCGGGTAGAGGCCTCCGACGCGTCCACCTCCCAGGAATCCCTGGGAGATGAGGCCCTCGGGACTGGCCGGACACGAGTACTCGCGCTCGGCGACCTTGCCCTTGAGGGAGTACGGGTCACTGAGCAGTCCCCCGGGCACGTCGATCGCACCCATGATCGTGGGCAGGAGGATGATGGCGAGACCGTTGAGCATCGAATGCTTGTGTGCGGAGAGACCTCGGTACCACGAGACCGTGGCGGGCCGATAGGGGAGCTCCACCCCGTCGATCTCGATCGTCTCGCCGATGCACGACGCCTCACCGAACTCACGCGCGAGTTGGCGGACGGTGTCGGCCGGTACGGTGGTCACCTCTTCCACGTACTCGGGCGAGTAGCGGCGGACATGCTCGCGCAGAGTCTGGAAGGCCGTGCGGGCCGTCTTGCCGTCGACCTCGTAGGTTCCCGACAGCGCCATCTCGCGGACGTCTCCGTCGAACGGCTTCGCCGAGCCGTCGGCCTCGTCCCACACCAGTGGCTTGTCCCCACCGTCGTGGCGCAGGTAGTAGCCGTCGGCGCCGACGAGATACGGCGCATTGGTCTTCGTGAGCAGGAACTCCCGGTCGTAGATGTCGAGCTCGTTGACGAGCTGGTCCACCATCCCCAGGATGAGTGCGGCGTCGGTCCCCGGGCGGATCGGGACCCACTGTTCGGCTCGAGATGCCGCCTGACCGCACACGGGGTCGACCGCGACGATCTTGACATCGTCGTCATCGCGGCGCTCGGAGAGCGTACGGGTCGCGTGCATCGTGTCGTAGTGCACGACGGAACCGAACTGCGATCCGAACAACATGATGTACTTCGAGTACTTCGGATCCGGATTGCCCTCGAACCCGTTCAGGTTCATGTAGCCGATGCCGTGGACGTTGTTCCCGCAGAAGATCTGCGCCGACCACGTCGAGTAGCCGGGCAGGCCGGCACCGTGGATGAACGACGGAACGAGCGCGCCGCGCAGGTGGAAGGCGTCGAAGGTCGAGAACATGAAGCGCTCGGGCTCTGTCTCGCGGATCTCGCTCAATCGACCGGCGATCTCGTCCAGGGCCTCGTCCCAGGAGATCTCGGTCCAGCCGGGGTCGACACCCACACCCTTGTCGGGGTTGGTACGGCGCATCGGCGCCGTCACCCGGTCGGGGTCGCGCAGACCCTCGAAGCCGGAGTCACCCTTGGCGCACGTGCGCCCGTGGTTGTGAGGGTTGGCCGGATCACCGAGGATCTTGTCGACCACGCCGTCGTCGGCGACGTGAGCCAGGATTCCGCAACGGTTGAGACAGACCGTGCAGGTGGACCGAACCCAGCCGTCACCGTACGCCGTGCCCGACCGCACTCCGAGGAGATCGGTCTCCACGATGTACCTCCGTGACACCGACCGGGCGCATCGCCCTACGAAGACCGGCTCCCCCCGGTCACACAGCTCGTGGCGACGCCGTCTCGGTGTCGATGTCGAACCTAACGACACCCCGACCCGAACGCAAGGAATTCTTCAACAAATCGTCAACCGCCCGGCGAGGGCAGCCCGAGTTGCGGGTCACGGCCTCGGCGACCCCGGTGGGTCAGCAGACGATGGAGACGAGCTTGGTCTCGAGGAAGGCCTCGATCCCGTCGTGACCCCCTTCACGACCGAGGCCCGACTCCTTGAAGCCGCCGAAAGGAGCCACCGGTGACGCCGGGAGCGGGTCGTTGATCCCGACGAGCCCGTACTCCAGTGCGTCAGCGACGCGATGGGCCCGACCGAGATCCCGCGTGTAGCAGTACGCAGCCAGGCCGAAGCGCGAGTCGTTGGCCCGCCGCACGACCTCGGCCTCGTCGGAGAAGGTCAGGAGCGGCGCAACCGGCCCGAAGGTCTCTTCCCGCGCGACGCGCATCTCGTCGCTGCAGTCTGCGAGCACGGTGGGAGCGAAGAAGAATCCCCGATCGAGGCCCTCCCCCTCACGTCGACCACCGCCGACGAGCACGCGCGCTCCATGCTCGACGGCGTCGGCGACGTGAGCCGACACCTTGTCGTAGCCGTCCTCGTCGATCAGCGGACCAACCGCGACGTCTGGATCGGTCCCATGACCGACGGCCAACCCTGCCACAGCGTCGGTGAGTTGCTCGGCGAAGGGTTCGGCAACAGCCTCCTGGACGAACAGACGGTTGGCACACAGACAGGATTGCCCGTTGACCTGGAACTTCGACGCAAGCACCCCCGCCGTCGCAGCCTCGAGGTCGGCGTCGTCGAAGACGATGAACGGTGCCTGACCCCCGAGCTCCAGGGAGACCCGGGCCAGGTGGCCCGCGGACTGGCGCACCAGGAGCTTGCCGACCTCCGTCGAACCGGTGAACGTGATCTTGCGCACGCGTGGGTCGCCCACCAGAGCGTCCGAGACACGGGTCGGGTCGGACGAGGTCACGAAGTTCACCACGCCGTCAGGGATTCCCGCCCGAGCGACGGCGTCGATGAAGGCCGCAGGCGACAGCGGCGTCTGCTCG
Source organism: Acidimicrobiia bacterium (assembly GCA_041394025.1). NCBI lineage: Bacteria > Bacillati > Actinomycetota > Acidimicrobiia > Acidimicrobiia bacterium. Next base: position 681,929 of record JAWKJA010000003.1, read on the forward strand.
GCGGGTTTCACGACCAAGGGACAACCGGCAGCGAGCGCCGGGGCCAGCTTGCGGGCGATCATCGCAACCGGGAAGTTCCACGGTGTGATGGCGAGGGCGACTCCGACCGGCCGGCGCTGTACCAGCAGGCGCTTCTGGGGGGTCGGAGGCGGAACGATCTCACCGTAGGTCCGTCGGCATTCTTCCGCATACCACTCCAGCCACTGCCCGGCGTAGGCGACCTCGAAGCGGGCCTGACCGATCGGCTTACCCTGCTCCGCGACGATCAACGAGGCGATGTCGTCGCCTGCACGCTCGAGCTCCGTCGCGATGCGCCGGAGCGCGGCGCCGCGTTCGGCTGCGGGTGTCGCCGCCCACTCGTCGAACGCCCCGGCAGCGGCGTCAACAGCCGCGTGTGCCTCCGCCGAGGTGGCGTCGCTCGCTCGCCCGACCTCCACGCCGGTCGCGGGGTCGACAACGGGGAAGGTGTCGACCGTGGAAATCCACGTCCCCCCGATGAAACATCCCCGAGCCTCGGTCACGTCGCTCTCGCTCCTCTCCACGACCTCTTCGCTCGCCGACGTCGAGGCATCGCCACGGCGTCATCGCGGTTCGTCGCGGAGCGGCCCGGTTCCCGCCGGCCGTTCGGGGCAGAACGGCCGGCGAGACCGGCGCTGGGGGACGAGCTGCTCAAACGCCGTCAGGCAGCGTGATGCTCCCGTCGTTGATGGCGGCCTGCGTCTCCTCGACGAGCTGCGTGAGCTCCGGAGTCTGGAAGTTCGGGCAGAGCTCGAGTCGCTGGATCTCGGGATCCTCGACGCCGTAGAAGAACGGCTCTTCGGCAAGGTCCTCATCGAGATAATCCTGAATGATCGACTCCACCAGGATGTCGGAGTTCAGGAACGCCGTGCCGACGAGGTTCGGATAGTCATCGCAGCGGGGGAAGATCACGCTGAAGAGCAGCTCCTCGCCACCAGCCTCTTCGGCTGCCTGGATGACCCCCGGATAACCGGCGTCGATGAGTGCGAAGATCACCTGGGCACCTGCGTCGATCTGGGCGACGGCGGCGTCCTTGGCCTTCGGCGCGTCGTTGAAGTCGCCGACGATGGTCGAGGCGTACTCGATCGAGTCGTCGGTGTCCTCCACACCTGCCTTGTACCCGTCATCGGACTGGGTGGTCGGTGGGATCTCCTCTCCGCCGACGTAGCCGACCGAGGTGACGTCCACTCCGGTCTCCGCGGCGAACTCGTCGGAGGCCGTGACGACACCCGCGACATAGGCGGGAACGCCCTGCCGAACCCCGTAGACGTGGAGGTTGGTGATCTCGGGGTCGGTCTCGCCATTGATGACCACGAACTGCACGTCCGGGAACTGGGGAGCGATGGTGAGCCCGGCTTCGGCGAACTCCGCACCGACACCGATCACGAGTTCGTTGTCGGCGGCCAGATTCCGCATCGCGTCGATTCGGGCGTCGGGGTCAGCAACGTTCTCCTGGACGTTCGGGGTGATCCCGAGCTCCTGTTCGGCGAGAACGATCCCGTTGTAGTGGGCTTCGTTGAAGCCCTTGTCGTCCTGCGGGCCTGGCAGAACCATCCCGACGCTCACGCCCTCGCCCGATTGGCCCGAGCCGTCGCCGGCCTCGGTTGTCGTGCTGTCACCTCCGTTGCCGTCGCTGTCGCTGTCGCATGCCGTGGCGACGAGCAGGACGCTGAACAGCACTGCCAGTAGATGTCTCCAACTCCTCATGGTGTTCCCCCAGCCTTCAACGGTTTGTTGATATCGGCACGATGCTCCTCCGACGCCGAAATGTCAAGCGGGAACGACCGCCGGCTCCGGGTCGAGCCTGCCGACGATGCGCGTGGAATCTCCTGGAGTTGACAAATTGTTGACGGAGGTGCCGCTGGGTCGTAGGTTCCCGACCGCATGACGCCTTTCCTGCGGATGCAGGGGATCACCAAACGCTTCCCCGGGGTCGTGGCGAATCGCGACATCGACCTCGACGTCGATCGCGGAGAGATTCGCGGTCTGCTGGGAGAGAACGGCGCGGGCAAGTCGACTCTCGTCAAGATTCTCTACGGTCTGTTCCATCCCGACGAGGGAACGATCGAGATCGACGGTGAGCCGGTGCGGATCCGCTCCCCGCGACATGCCGTCGACCTCGGGATCGGCATGGTGCACCAGCACTTCATGCTCGTACCGACCATGACCGTCGCGGAGAACGTCGCTCTCGGCCTCCGTGACGACCGCTCGCCCTTCTCTCGAATCCCGACGGTTGCACGACGCGTGCGCGAGTTGTCGCAGCGCTATGGGCTCGACGTCGACCCCGATGACCTGATCGAGGACCTTTCCGTCGGACTGCAACAGCGCGTGGAGATCCTCAAGCTCCTCTACCGGGGTGCCGAGCTGCTCGTCCTCGACGAGCCGACCGCAGTGCTGACTCCCCAGGAGTGGCACGAGCTCGCAAGGACACTCCGCGACCTCGCGGACGATGGCAAAGCGGTGATCTTCATCAGTCACAAGCTCGACGAGCAGCTCCAGGCATCCGACTGGTGCACCGTGCTGCGAGACGGCGCTGTCGTCGGCACGGTCCACACCGACGATGTCGACAAGGCGCAGCTCGCCCGCATGATGGTGGGGCGAGACGTCGTATTGCGTGTCGAGCGTGAGCACTACCCGCCCGGTGAACCCGTGATCGAGGTCTCATCACTTCGTTTCGAGAACAAGGACGGTCGAACGGTCCTCGATGACGTGTCGTTCGCGATCCGCGAACGGGAGATCCTCGGGGTCGCCGGCATCGACGGCAACGGTCAGCGAGAGCTCGTCGAGGTGCTCACCGGCGTTCATCGACCCTCGGACGGCACCATCCGCGTGCGCGGGCGCGAGGAGCCCCGTCTGACGCCCCAGCGCTTCCATCGTCACGGTGGCGCTGTCATACCGGAAGATCGCCACCGGAATGCAGTAGCCCTCGACCTCTCCATCTCCGACAATCTCATGCTCAAGGATTTCCGTCGTGCCCCGTTCTCGCGCCGCGGCGTCACGGCCAGCTCCCCCACCCGTGAGCACTGCGAGCACCTCGTCGCCGAGTACGACGTGAGGACGCCCAGCGTGTCGGTGATCATGCGTCAACTCTCCGGAGGGAATCAGCAGCGAGCCGTGGTGGCACGCGAGCTCTGCGGTGAGCCGACCCTGCTCATCGTGTCGCAGCCCACTCGTGGTCTCGACGTGGGAGCAATGGAATTCGTGTACGACCGCCTCCTCGAACATCGCAAGCGGGGCGGCGCCATCCTGCTCGTGTCGACCGAGCTCGACGAAATCCTCTCACTCAGCGACCGGATCGCCGTGATAGTGGGCGGTCGGTTCGTTCGAATCCTGGATCCCGAGGATGCCGACGACGAGACTCTCGGGCTCCTCATGGGCGGCGTCGAAACAGCGAGAGGCTGACCATGCCGAATCGCTTCAAGCGCGCACTCGCCTCGCTCGGGGTCTCCGTTTCCGCACTGGTTCTGGCGCTCGCGTTGTCGATGCTCGTGATCGCTCTCACGGGTAACGACGCCGGTGAGGCTGCTCGAGCGATGTGGGACGGTGCCTTCGGCAACCGGGCCCAGATTGCCGGAACTCTGAGCAAGATGATCCCGCTGCTACTCGTCGCCCTGGGATGGATCGTCGCCTACCGGGCCAGGCGCGTGAACATCGGATTCGAAGGCCAGATCCTCGCCGGGGGGATCTGCGCGACGACGGTCGGCCTGCACTTCGCCGGGATGCCCATCGTGATCCACCTTCCGTTCGCGGTCATGGCCGGTGTTGCCGGTGGAGCGATCTGGGCAGGGATCGCCGCATGGTTGTGGGCCCGACGCGGAGTCAACGAGATCATCTCGACCCTCTTGCTCAACTTCATCGCCATCGAGATCGTCAGCTGGCTCGTACGCGGTCCTCTCCAGGAGCCCACGAAGACCTTCCCCCGTTCCGGTCCGATCGAGGAGAGTGCCCAGTGGCCGAGTCTGCTCGACAGAACATCGCTGTCGTGGGACTTCGTCCTCGCGATCGTCATGGTCTTCGTCGTCGCGTTCGTCCTGAACCGCACGACCTTCGGCTTCCGGCTTCGGTTCACCGGTGCGAACGAGCCGGCGGCGCGCCACGCCGGCATCGCCACCAAGACCGTGACAACGATCGCCCTCGTCGTGTCCGGCGCTCTCGCAGGCTTGGCGGGAAGCTCGCTGATCCTCGGAGGCGAGTCGACGAGCATGTCCGACAACTTCTCGGCCAACTTCGGCTTCGAGGGGATCGTGGTCGCCCTCCTGGCCCGGAACAACCCGATCGCGTGCATCCCGTCGGCACTGCTCTTCGCCTTCCTCCGCCAGGGGGGCGGCCTCATGGAGGCGCGTGTCGGGGTTCCCTCGGCCGTCGTTCTCATCACTCAGGGGCTCGTCATCATCTTCGTGGCCGGCGCGACGTTCCTGCTCGACCGCCTCAAGAGTGAGCGGGTCGACACCACTGAGCCGGTGGTCCCGACTCCGGTCGAGGTCGCCTGATGGGCCCCTTCGACTCGGCGTGGTTCGCAGCCGCCATCATTGCCGCCACCCCCCTGATCTTTGCAGCCGTCGGTGAGCTCTTCTCCGAACGCGCCGGCGTGCTCAACGTCGGCATCGAGGGCATGGTGCTCATGGGCGCCTTCTGGGGCTTCTGGGGCGACTGGTACTTCAGTGACACCTGGGCGGGAATCGCGTGCGGACTAGCGGCAGGAATGGTGCTGGCGTCCGTCATGGCTGTGCTGTCGATCCAGGCGCGAGCAGACCAGATCGTGGTCGGTGTGGGCCTCAACATCCTTGCTCTCGGCATCACGACCTTCGCGTTCCGGGAGATCTTCGGGAGTCGTGCCGAGATCGTGCTGGACCGTATGGATCCGATCAAGATCCCGCTCCTATCGGACATTCCCGGTGTCGGTGAGGCGCTCTTCGACAACACACCGATCACGTACCTCGCCTTCACTGCCGTCCTGGTAGCGAGCGTTGTGCTGTACCGCACGAAGTGGGGCCTCTCGATTCGCGCGGTCGGCGAGGTCCCGGCTGCGGCCGACACGGCAGGCGTGAGCGTCGCGGCCAAGCGCTGGCAGGCGATACTCGTCACCGGCGCACTCGCCGGGGTGGCGGGAGCATCCCTCTCCGTCGTGCGGCTCGGGCTCTTCCAGGAGAACATGAGCGCCGGACGTGGATTTCTCGCCCTGGCCGCTGTGATCTTCGGCCGGTGGCGTCCGCTCGGTGTCCTCGGAGCGTGCCTGGTATTCGGCGCGGCGGACGCGCTCCAGTTGCGCCTCCAGGCCGAGGAGTTCATTCCGCGCGAGGTCTGGCTCGTCGTGGGAATCGGAGTCCTCGTATCCACAGTGTGGGTTGCCTGGCAGCGGTGGCATGGGAAGACCGGCCTCTGGCGCCCATCGACCCTCGGTCCCGTGTTCGGGCTTCTCGTTGCGGCCTGCGCGTTTGCGCTCTGGGTCGCGGAACCGAACATCTCGCTACCGTCGCAGCTGTGGCTCGCACTGCCGTACGTCGTCACGCTTGCTGCTCTCGCCAGTATCAAGGGAAGCAGCAGCGCGCCGGCCGCCATCACGCAGCCGTATCGCCGCGAGATCGAAGCGTGAGCGGCGGAGCCCGACGCACCCGATCGTCAGGGCGCTTGTTCGATGTATGCGTTCAGGTCCTTCCGGAGCGCTGCCTTGAGCTCCCCGGGTGCGAAAGATGCATCGATCGAGGTTTGGGCGAACTCCACGAGCACCCCGGAGCCCCATCCGAACTCATTCGCGACACTCTCGAGTTCGGCCGGGACGTCGGTCCCGAGGAGGTACGGGTCGTCGGTGTTGATCGAGATCCTCACGCCGGCGTCGTGGAGCGCCGCTACCGGGTGGTCGCGTAGCGATCGCACAACTCCGAGCCGCACGTTGGACGTAGGGCAGATGTCGAGTGGTACACCACGACTCCTGAGCTCGGCGACGAGGGCCGGCTCGTCCACACAACGGATGCCGTGATCCACGCGCTCCGCGCCGAGAACGTCGATGGCATCCCATACACCCTCGGGCCCGCTCGACTCCCCGGCGTGGACGCATCGATGGAGCCCGGCGGCTGCAGCTCGCTCGAACGCGTCGGCAAACCGAGAGCTGCTCCTTCCGGCGGCCTCTTCGTTTCCGTCGATCGACAGCGCGACAAGGCGCTCTGACGGATGTGCGATGATCCACTCGACGAGCTCTACGGCTTCCGATCCCGACTGATGCCGACCGATGCTCGGGCACACGCCGACAGGCGCGAATCCGTCCGCCTCTGCTGCTGTCAACCCGGAGTCCAGCACAGCGAAGAATTCGTCGAGACGATCACGCCACGCAAGCCAATGTGCAGGATTGACGATCACGTCCGCGTAGCGGATGCCCGAACCCGCAGCGTGCCGCGCGAACCCGTACGCAATCTCGGCCAGATCGTCCCCTGCGTCGATGAGCCCACACGACGCATCAAGCGTGCGCAGGAGCGAGCCGAGGTCGTTCACCTCGTCTTCGGGCGCGATCGGAATGTCGAGGCCCTGGTGCCGAGCCGCTCGACGAACCAGATCCCGTTCGATGCACCCCTCGAGATGCACGTGGACCTCGGCCTTTGGAAGGGCCACGAGCCATTCCCGGTCGATCGTCGGCCCTCGCGGCGGCGGATCCGTCGTTTCCACGTGTCTGTCACCGACCCTTCGACAGCGTGTCGAAATTAGCGCGAGCCCGATCGCGAATGCGACGAACACCCCCATGACACGTGGTCGCGAAAGCTGATAGACATTGACAACTTGTTGAAATGCCGGTGACCCCGATCCCACGGAGCTCCAGCTTGAACGGTGCTGGACAACGATGAGCAGGACGAAGGAGCTCACGGTCGTCGCGATCGGCGGCCATTCGTTGCTCGATCCCGGACTGCCGTCGACCGTCGAGAACCAGTTCGCCGTCACCGCCGCCGCCCTCGCCCCGATCGCCGACCTGCTCGAGCGTGGTGAGCGCCTGGTCCTGACCCACGGTAACGGGCCCCAGGTCGGTTTCATGGCCCTGCGCTCCGAACTGGCGAAGAACCGCGTCCACGAGGTACCCCTCGACTCCCTCGTCGCCGACAGCCAGGGTTCGCTCGGATACATGATCCAGCGGGCCCTACGCGAGGAGCTCCAGGGGCGGGGAGTCTCCACAGGAGTTGCCGCCGTGGTCACTGAGGTGCGCGTGGACTCGAACGACCAGGCTTTCCGCGAGCCGACGAAGCCCATCGGTCGCTTCTACTCGTCTGAGGAGGCAGAGGCACTCTCGGCTGAGCACGGGTGGAAGATGATCGAGGACGCCAACCGGGGCTACCGCAGAGTCGTGCCGTCGCCGATTCCGCAACAGATCGTTCAGTTGGACGTCATCAAGAGCCTGATCGACTCCGGTGTGACCGTGATCTGTTGCGGCGGTGGGGGCATTCCCGTCACGGGTGACCCGGGTGAGCACATCGAAGGTCACGAGGCGGTCATCGACAAGGACAGAACGAGCATGCTTCTCGCCATCGAGCTCGGTGCCGATCGCCTGGTGATATCGACCGGTGTCGACCGCGTGTATCGCGACTTCCTCACCGACCACGCGGAACCGCTGGCGACGATCTCGATGGCCGAGGCGATTCGGCTCGACGAAGACGGACAGTTTCCGTCCGGCTCCATGGGACCGAAGATCGAAGCGGCGATCCACTACCTGCAGCGCGTCGACGGCGAGGTCGTCATCTGCTCGCCCGAGAATCTCGTCGCCGCGATGAACGGTGACGCCGGAACACGTATTCGAAGGGACTGACATGGACACACTCGACGCCTCGATCGATCCTGAGTCCAGCGCCGCGCTGTTCGGGCGCAGCCTGCTCCTGACCCAGGACTGGTCGACTGCCGACCTCGAGACTCTCCTCGCGTTGGCAACCACGTTCGCGTCGGCCGACCGCGCCGATCGTCGGCTCCCCCTGTGCGAGCACGAGCTCGCCTACGCCTTGTTCTTCGACAACTCGACGCGCACAAAGAGCGCCTGGGCCGGCGCCGCAGCCCGGCTCGGTATGCACCCGGTCATCGTCGACGGGTCGTCGACCCAGATCTCGCACGGCGAGACCGCCGCCGAGACCGGCGCGATGCTCGGCATGAACGCACACGCGCTCGGTATCCGACACGATCTGATCCTCGGTGAGGGCAACGCGTTCATCCGCGACGTGGAGCGTGGGATCAGCGACTATCTCGCCGCCACAGACCGGTCGCGCACAGTGCCGGTGGTCAACCTCCAGTGCGACATCGACCACCCCACCCAGACCCTGGCCGACCTCCTCTGGCTGCGCGAGGTGTTCCCGGACGGTCTCCGGGGAAAGAAGATCGCTGTGAGCTGGGCCTACTCGCCGTCCTACGCCAAACCGTTGTCGGTTCCGCAGGGTCTCATCACGCTGCTCACCCGGTTCGGAGCCGACATCACGCTCGCCCACCCCGACGGCTACCGGCTCTCGGATCCGGTTCTCGACACGGCGGCAGCCAACGCTGCCGCCTCGGGCACGTCCTTCGAGGTCACCGACGACATGGACGCCGCGTTCACCGACGCCCACGCGGTCTACCCCAAGAGCTGGGGTCCGTACGACCTGATGCTCGAACGGGTCGAAGCCAACCGCGCACGCGATGAGGAGGCACTGCGTTCGATCGAGAAGCGCGCTCTCGACCGCAACGCATCCTTCACGGACTGGATCTGTGACGAGCGACGCATGGACCTCACTCACGACGGTGATGCGATGTACATGCACTGCCTTCCGGCGGACATCGGCGCGGAGGTCGCGCCCGCCGTCATCGAGCGACACACGACCGATGTCGCACGTGAGGCGAACTGGAAGGTCTACGTGATCATGGCCCTGCTGGCCTCAGCCAAAGTTCCCGACCTACCCGCACGAATCAACACCGCTCTGTCGCGACCGTCGCACGAGCGCGAGACCTGAAAGGACCCCCATGAACCAGCTCGAAGACCAGATCCGAGAGCTCAGCGAGCGTTACCTACCGATCGCGGTCGAGATCCTCGCCGAGGCAATCCGCATCCCCGCCGACTTCGTGGACCGCGAACCCGAGTCGGGCGGTGACCCCGACTGCGGCCTCTCCAACCATGAAGGTCCGCGCCTCGAGTTCCTCCGGGACTCGATCATCACCCACGGCGCTGTTCGGTCGGCCGACGACGTCGGCTTCGACGACTACGGGAACCTGGTCTGGACCGTCTCCGACCCCGACGACGGCATACCCGAGTCCGAGAAGGTCGTGGTCTACTTCGACGGGCACACCGACACCGTGCGCGCCCTGCGGGACCAGTGGACGGACAAGCTCGGTGGCGGCGTCGACGCGTACGACGGCGTGATCGATCTCGATCGTGTCGACCGTGAGTTCCTGCGACAGGAGCTCGGGTACCTCCCTCCCGACGACCAGTGGGACAACCTGGTGTTCGGCCGGGGTGCCGCGGACCAGCTCAGCGGCGTGGTCAGTCAGATCCTGGCCACCAAGATCGCCCTCGAGCTCGCTCCCCAGGGTGCGTTGCGCGGGGTCATCATCCGCTCGTATGCCACCGCAGCCGAAGAGGACAACGACGGTGCGGGCCCGATGTTCCTCGTTCGCCAGGTACTTCCGGGAGCGGGACCGGAGCTGATCCCGGACGCCGTGGTCCTCACCGAGGGCACGGGCGACGCCGCCAAAGGTGCCCTCGGCATCTACCGGGGTCAACGCGGCCGCATGCAGATCGAGGTCCAGGTCACGGGTCGTTCGTGCCACGGCTCGATGCCGTGGGAAGGGCTCAATCCCCTGGAGCACGGCGGAGCAATTCTGGCCGAGGCGGCCCGTCGTTACGACGAGCGCGACGGTTTCGCCGACGACCCGTTTCTCGGCCACGGCACCCGCACCGCCTCATGGGCACAACTCGACACACCGAGTGACTGCGCTGTGCCCGACCGGTTCACATTTCGCTTCGACCGGCGCCTCACCGTTGGCGAACTTCCCGATCAGGCCCTCGCGGACATCGAGAACCTCGATGCGGTGAGAGCTGCGCGGGAGGCCGGGCTCAGGGTCGATGTCTCGGTGCCCGACTACAACCAGCCCACGTGGCGTGGCTACGAGCCCGGGAACGCTCAGATCTACATGGGTTGGGCGACGCCCGACGACCATGCCGCGATCCGGTCCGCCGTGACGGTGTACGAGTCGCTCGTCGCACCGAGTCTCGGTACGACCAGTGCCACTGCGGGTGACCGGAGACCGGAAGCTCGTGTCGACCGGTGGATCTTCTCGACCGATGGTGTCGGCTTCCCGATCCCGTCCGATGATGATTCCATCTCAGTCCCCGAATCCAAGGCGTGGGTCGACGCCGGCAAGTTCAAGCATCCCCCGATGTTCGGTTTCGGCCCGGGAATCGAGCAGAACACGCACAAGATCGGTGAATGCGTCGATCAGCGCGAGATCCGTCTCGCGGTCGCCTTCCTTGCTCGATTTCCCAGCGCCTATGCCGAGCGCTGACACGACAGGAGAGCGCCTTTTCGCCGTACCGGGAACCGTCCTGCGGTCGACCCCCGCTCTGCGGCCGCATGATTCCGTGGCAATCGAGATCGTTCAACCCCTCGAAGGCGTGTTTGCAACTATTGTCCGCGTCCGAGGGGGGTGAAGCTCATGTCTCAGGCTCTTCTCGACGCGGTGAAGCCGCTGGTGGACACGATCGGTGGCGAGCTCATCAAACCCGGGTCGATCGAGCCCGGCGACGTGCTTCTCGAGTGGAAAGGGCGCGTCGTCGCCGGCGTTCGTCTGCCGCGGCTACAGGGCGCTCTCGAGCGTCTCATCGCGACTGTCGAAGACCAGCTCGGAGCTCCGCTGCCCGAGCTGAGCCGTCAGGACAAGCAGCGTGCGGTGGCGATGCTCGACAAGCTCGGAGCCTTCACACTACGCAAAGGCGTGGAAGATGTCGCCGACGCACTCCACGTGAGCCGATTCACCGTCTACAACTACCTCAATGCGGTCGACGGCGCTTCCGGAAAAGGAGCTTCGTGATGCTGAAAGCCGAGTTCACGATCGAGCCGTTCATCACGGGCGACCGCGGTCCGCACGGAGAGGCGGCTCTTGCTGTCGTGAGGGACTCGGGTCTGGACTACGACGACGGTCCCTTCGGAACCTCACTCACAGGCGAGGACGCCGCTGTGATCTCGACCGTGGAAGAAGTGCTGGCACAGGCGATGGACCGCGGAGCGACACGCGTCTCGCTCCAGCTCTTCCGAGACGGCACGGGCGACAGCTGACGCGTTCGAGTCGAGAGAGATCCGTACCTACCTTTCGACGCAAGACGTTCATCAAGACCGCTCGGGGGTGCGGAACCCGAGAGTGACGGCGGGCTGGAACCACTGCTCCACGAACTCGTAGAGCACGCCGATGACGCGGTCGAGCTCCTCCACGGTGAGGTGCTCGAGGGCCACCCGCCCGGTCACGTAGATGTCACCGTCGGGCCCGATCGAGAAGCGCGCCCCGTAGGCGCCGTGGTTGTGCCGGAGCAGCCAGGCGAACAGCTCTTCACGGTTGTTCGGCGGGTCGGGCAGGAAGTACACCTCGTAGCGCAACGTCCGCTGGTGCAGGTCGAAGTAGATCGTGGAGGCGTCGCGGCCGTCGCACCCGAAGCGCACGTACCAGCGGTGCAGCTGTCCGTCGTACTCGACGTGCTGGACGTACTCCTCGGCCGCCAGCGGGCCGAAGAGGTGGGTGTCGATCAGCTCGTGGGCCCGGGCGTGACGGGCGTCGCGTTCGGACGGAGACCCGTCAGGCACAGTTCACGAGCGAGCGGGCCATGAGATCGCCGTAGAGCCGGCGCAGGCGCGCGGCCGTGACATTCCAGGCGTAGCCCTCGGAGAACTCGACAGCCTGGCGACCCAGGCGCACGCCGAGCTCGTCGTCGTCGAGGATGCGCTGAACGGGAGCGGCGAAGGCCTCGGCGTCGCGCTCGTCGATCAGGTACCCCGTGCGGCCCGGGTCGACCAGTGTCCGGAGGCCGCCCACGTTGGCGGCGACCACCGGCGTTCCCGACGCGGCCGCCTCGAGGGCGACCATGCCGAACGACTCGGTGCGTGACGGCACGAGGCACACGTCGGCAGCCCGGTAGTAGGTGACGAGGCCGTCGTGGGGCTGGGGAGCCACGAAACGCACGCGCGAGGCGAGACCCAGCTCCTCGACGAGATCGTGGAGCCGTGCCAGCTCGGCGGCACCGTCGACACCACTCGGGCCGCCCACGAGAACCAGCTGCGCGGTCGGGTCGTCGAGCAACGACAGTGCCCGCACGGCCAGGCCCGCTTCCTTGAGAGGTTGGATACGCCCGACGAACAGGAGCGTCGCGACGTCGGCGAGGGCGAGCGCCCGACGCGCCTCCCCACGGTCGCCGGGGGAGAAGACCCGGTGGTCGACGCCGGGCGGCACCACGTCGATACGCGATGCGTCGGCGTCGTAGAGCTCGACGAGCTGATGCCGCTCCGCGAAGGTGGGTGCCACGATCGTGTCGGCGCAGCGCACGACGTCTCTCTCCACACTGGCGCGCGCTGTGGCGTCATCGTTGATGCCGACGTCGGCCTTCACCCGGTCGAGGGTGTGGAAGGTCACGACGAGCGGGAGGTCGAGGGCGTGCTTCACGGCGTGGCCGACCCCACCCGACACCCAGTAGTTGGCGTGAACGGCGTCGTAGTCGGTGCCGGTACGCGAGATGTGGTCGAGCGTGGCGGCGGTGAACGGTTCGATGATGTCGTGGAGCTCGCCACGGGCGAGGCCCGCCTTCGGCCCGGCCTCGATGTGCACGACGCGGAATCCCGGCTCCACGTCGATCACCTGCGGTGCCTCGGGGTGCTCGGCGCGGGTGAGGACGTCGCACTCCACCCCGGCACACGCCAGCGCCCCGGCCAGCGCCCGGACGTACACGTTCATGCCCCCGCCGTCGCCCAGGCCGGGCTGGGCCAGAGGCGACGAGTGGACACTGAGGATGGCCAGGCGGGGGCGCGACATCCGCACCATCGTACCCGTGGCCCACCGCTGTCCCCGTGGTCGACGAATCAGCCGGCGTCGACGCCGGGCTGCGTCGGAGCGCCACCCGTGCTGTCATCGACCGCCGCATTGTCGGGCTCGTCGCCCGACGCTCCGACGGCCGCCTCGCTCTCGTCGGAAGCCGGTTCGGGGACGTGCTCGGCCTGGAACGACCGGTAGATCTCGACGAGCGCCTGCTTCTGGCGGTCGTTGATCGAGGGGTCGGCGAGGATCGCCGGCTCGAGGTCGCCGACGGGCTCGCGGGCGTCGAGGATTCCCGCACGGACGTAGAGCGTCTCGGCCGAGATGCTCAGCCCGCGCGCGATCGACTGGAGGATCTCCGCGCTGGGCTTGCGCAACCCGCGTTCGATCTGTGACAGGTAGGGGTTGGAGATGCCCGCCCGCTCGGAGAGCTTGCGCAACGAGAGGCGGGCGGAACGCCGCTGGTCGCGGATGAAGGCTCCGAGATCCGTGAGTCGACTCTCGAGCGCATCGCCGGCCATGTACCGACGATACCTGCGCCGGAGTGGGGCGTGGTCCTCAGGTGGGGGTCGTGTGGCGCGCCGCGAGCTCCAGTTCGAGGGTGTCGATCACCTCGTGCAGCTTGGCGCGCGTGTCGGAGATCTCACCTTCGAATCCCCGCAGGTCGGACAGTGTGGAGCGAAGATCGTCCTCCGACAGGGTCGGGAGGTTGGCGAGGGTGGCGTCCGACACCAGGTTCTCGAGCCCCCGGTTCCAGCGGATGCTCATGTCGGGTGCGAGGGGTTGTGGGAGGCGGGCCTGGGCGGGACCCGACCGGGGGCCCTCGTCGGCCAGGATGCGGGGCAACGCGGCGATCAGGTCCTCGACGGAGCCCCCTGTGCCCCGGCGTTCCAGTTCGGCGTCGAGGATCTCGATGCGGGCCTGGGCCAGTCGCCGGACGTACGAGACCTCGGTCTCGACCTCCACGCACTCGGAGCGCATCTCGCGCAATTCGTCGAGGTCGCGCTGCGCGATCCGGGCGAGGTAGTCGGGGCCCAGGACGCGGTCGAGGCGGCGTTCGTGCTTCCGGTCCGGTGTGTCGGCCACGAATACGAGGCTACCTGCTGGACCCGACGGCCGAACCGCCTCAGCAGATCGGGCGTACGTGCGGGTAGGGGTTGATCGCCGGTCCGTGGCCGGGATGGATCTCGAAGTGTGTGTGTGGCGTGCCCGCGGCGTTGCCGCTGTCGCCGCCGCTGCCGATGAACTGACCCTGACTCACGTGACCCGACACGCCCGTTCCCGGGCTCAGGTGGATGTAGTAGTAGAGGTTGCCGTCGTCACCCGACAGCGCCACTCCGTAGCCCCCGATGCCCATGTTGCGCGGTGACGCCGTTCCCGACACGACGGCGTAGTTGGGGGTCCCGATCGGGGCGAGCATGTCGACGGCCTGGTGACCGCCGGTCGAGCGGGGAGCACCCCAGCTGTCGGTGAAGCTCGATCCCGGCACCGGGCACACGAGGTTGAACGCCCCACCGGGCGTTCCGCCCGACCCGCCGGGGGACGGGGCCGGCGCCGGCTGTGGGGCAGACGTGGAGGGAGGCGCGGCGTTCTCGGCAGCCTCCTGCTCGGCAGCTGCCTGCTCGGCGGCGGCGGCCGCCGCGGCGCGGCGCTCCTCCTCGATGCGCTGCTGCTCCTCGAGCTGGGCGAGGAGCGCCTGCGACTCGGCGAGCTTCTCCTCGAGGCCCGCAGCCTCCTCGTCGAGTCGGGCGACGACATCGGACTGCTCGGCCCGGGCGGTGTCGAGACTTTCGCGTCGGGCACTCAGGTCTTCCTCGACCCTCGCCAGCTCCTCGAGCTTGTCGTCGTCGTCGGCCTTCAGGCCGTCGGAGAACTGTGTCCGGCGCGCCGCGTCGAGGACGTCGTCGAACTCGAGGGTCTCGATGAGATCTCCGTTCTCTCCCGTGTAGGCGTTGCGTGCGATCTCGCGGGCCTCGGAGCGCAGGAGCTCTGCGCCGGCCTCCGCCGTCTCGATCTCGGATTCGAGGGAGTCGATTTCGTTCTCGAGCGCGTAGTAGGCCGACACCGCCTCCTCGTGGCGGGCGGCCGCCTCGTCGGCCTCGGCGCGGGCATCGTTGTAGGCCGCCCGGGCGTCGTCGAGAGCCGAGGTGGGACGCGCGACGTTCTGGGCCGAGGCCGGCACGGCGAGCGTGAGGGCGAGGAGCGCCGCGGCGAGCACCGCGACGAGACGGGGCCGCACCGGAGACCCCTGGAGGTGTCGGCTGGATCGGTACACGCGCGCTCCTCGATGGGACAGCGCCGGATCCGTTCGACGGTAACGCCGACGATCGGGCGCTGCAACGACCGGCCCGCCGGCCCTACGGGGCCAACGGATCGGGTTCAGCCGTCAGTGGTCAGCAGACCGGTGCGACCCACGGGTACGGGTTCACGGCTCCGCCACCGCCGGGGTGCACCTCGAAGTGCAGGTGGGCGAACCCGTTGGCGTTCCCGGTGGCGCCGTTGTAGCCGATGACGTCACCCGCCGACACGGAGCCGCCCTTGGCGTAGCCCGACAGGTGCATGTAGACGTAGATGTTGCCGTCGCTGCCCGTGAGTGTGGCGCCGTTACCACCCGCTCCCATCCCTCCGAAGGACACGGTCCCCGACACGACAGCCACGAGCGGTGCCCCGTGGGGCCCGCCGATGTCAACGCCCTGGTGGCTGCGACCACCGGAGCGGGGGTCGCCGAACGAATCTGAGAAGCCGGCGTGGCCGGGGAACGGGCAGAGGATGTTGCCCGGGCCGCCGGGCGAGCCTCCGAGGTTGCCGCTCGGGCCGCTCGGGGCGGGCGCCGGGGCCGACGCGGCGCTCTGCTGAGCGGCGGCTGCGGCAGCCTGCTCCCGGCTGGCACGCGCCGCCGCCTCGGCACGGGCAGCCTCCTCGGCGGCACGGCGCTGGGCCTCGAGGCGCGCCTGCTCCTCGGCTTCGGCGAGGACCGCCTCGGCCTCGGCGGCCTTGCGCTCGAGCTCGGCGATCTCGGCCTCCATCTTCTCCAGGGCGTCGGCCTGCTCGCTCTTCTTCCGGTCGAGCTCCTCACGCCGCCGGTCGAGATCGTCCTCGACGGCACCGAGCTCTTCGATCTTGTCGTCGTCGTCGGACTTCAGCTGCTCGTTGATCTGGGTCTTGCGCGCAGCGTCCATCACGTCGTCGAACTCGAGGCTGTCGGCCAGGTCGACGTTGCCGCCCGTGTACACGTCGACGGCCCGGTCGCGTGCCACGCCGCGCAGCTCCTCGGCGTGGGCCTCGGTGGACTCGATGTCGGCCTCGAGGGTCGTGATCTCGTTCTCGATCTCGTAGTAGGCGGCGCGGGCCTCGTCGACCCGGGCGGCACCTTCGTTCAGCTCGGCACGGACCGCCTCGGCGTCGGCGCGTGCGTCGTCGACCGATACGCCGGGGCGCGCTGCGGCACTCACGGGGATCGACATGCCGAGCGCGACGGCAATCACGAGAAGAATCGTCGTGAGACGGGAGGGGAACACGAAAGCTCCAGAGAGGGGCCGGCGAGTTCGGAAAAACGTAACAACGAGCTTTTCGGCGATGCAACTACTGCGATATTTCACAAGCGCACAAGACGGTGGAGGCGACGGCCGGATCGAACGCCGAAGAGCCGCACTGACATGCGGTTCGCGGCCGTTCCCCTCGCCCACGACGGCGGGCGCCACCCCGGCGTGCCACCGCAGTGGTCGGATGTCACATCGCCGGTCAGGCCAACCGCCACAAGGCCTACGAGCCGATCATGACCTCGAAGGCGAGGAAGTAGAGGACCGCCCACGCCACGAAGCCCCAGATGATCGTCTGGCGGTGGTCGTCGAAGAGCCTCGTGGGCAGCGCCCCGTCGTAGCCGCCGTACCAGCCGAGGGCCGAGCCCTCGATCACCGCCAGCACGACGACGAAGACGACCCAGGCGCTGAGGAGGCTCCCGCCGCCGATCTCGGGGGTCCCGAACAGCGTGAACGACCCGTGGCTGGTGAAGGCCATGAAGAACAGCATCGGGATCGACATGAGGGTGTTGGCCCGGGAGGCCCTCGCCGCAGGCTTGGCCACCGTCGCCGCCCGCGGGTCGGCCTCGCCGCCTGCAGCAACCGTCTCGGCCGAACCGATCACGATCTTCTGGGCGGGCCAGATGATGGCCCACACGTTCGTGAACATCGTGATGCCCAGCAGTGCGCCGAAGGCGATGCTCGTGCCCTGGGCGGTCTGGAAGTAGTCGCTGAAGTTGCTACCCAGGTTCTTCTGGAAGCCGAGGATCATGAGGCCGGTGAGCAGGGTCAGCAGTGCACCGAAGCGGAACCACCACAGGGCGCGGAAGGCGATCTTGCGCAGCGCCTCGGAGCGGCTCTCGGCCGTCATCTCGGCGAAGGCGGGTGTCTGCACGAAGTTGAAGTAGTAGAGCAGCCCGATCCAGGTGACACCGGCGAGGTAGTGCCCCCAGCGCGAGAGAAGCTCCGCCATGTGACCGGGCTCGAAGAAGTCGGTGAAGAATTCCACGGTTCCTCCCAGATCGGCGCTGCCCGCAGGGTAGCGAGCGCGACCCGGCGGCGCCATCATCCCCGCCGTCGTCGCGTCCTCGCGGGTGCTCTCGACTCAGCCGCCGCTCACGGGCGGGAGGACGGCCACCTCGTCGCCGTCGGACAACGCCGTGGCGTCGCCGGCCACGGGCTCGTCGCCGTTGACCCACACCCGCGACGTGTCGAGAACGGCTGAGAACTCAGGCCCGTAGCGCTGCCGGGCCTCGTCGAGCAGATCTCCGACAGTTGCCGCCTCGAAGTCGTCAGCACCGGTCCCGGCGGCGTCGCGGGCGGCCGCGAACAGGAGGAACCGAGCACTCACGTCAGCCGGCCAGCTCGACGCGTCCGTCCTTGACGACGACGTCGCCGGCGGGGTCCGTCGTCTCGAAGCCGAAGACCGACACACCCGGACGCGACTCGTCGCTGAGCGCCCAGAAACGTGTGGTGATCGACTCGCCGGGGATCACGGGCTTCGAGAAGCGGACGGCCAGTCGACGCAGCCGCGACGGGTCGCTCCCGGCCAGCTCGCCGACGGCGGCCCAGCTCGTGAACGCCATCGTGCAGAGGCCGTGGTTGATCATGCCCGGGAGCCCGACCGAGCGCGCGACATCGTCGTCGGTGTGGATCGGGTTCATGTCGCCCGATGCGGGCGCGTAGCGGAGTGACTGGTCGGGATCGATGTCCTGGGTGATCTCCTCCACGGGATCGGTCGTCTTCACATCGTCGGGGAGCACATGCGGCGGCGCCGGCTCCCCCACGCTGTCGCCCTCGCTCACGCCGCGGAGGAAGGTGACGAAGTACTGCTCGGCGACGAGCGCCCCGTCGGCGTCGGTCGTGTCGATCTTCACGACGGGAGTGGTGCCCGACGTCTTCGTGTGCACGCCGACGAGGGTGGCGACCGACGTGAGCTCGTCGCCTGCCCGGATCTGGCGGTGCAGGTGGATGTCCTGCTCGCCGTGGAGGACCTGGAGCAGGAGCTCGGCCGGGATGACCCGGCTCAGGGCGTCGGCGTTGGCGTCCCACACGGGCAGGACGGCGAACACCGCCGGAGCGGCTGTTCCCTCCCGGTGGTCGGGGAAGGGGTCGTTGGTGGCCGCCGCGTACTGCGCGATGCGCTCGGCCGTGACCGTGAAGGTGAAGGGGTCGAACGGGCGCCCGACGATCGAGCGGTCGATCGGGAGCTCGGCGTCGGTCACGTGGAGCCTCCGGCCTCAGCGCGCCGACGGTCGTTGCGCCGGCTCGGAGTCGACGTTGGTACGCGCCGCCGGGGCCACCTCCAGGCGAGCCGGATCGATGGGCTCGCCCGTGACCTCGTCGATGCCGTAGGTGCCGTTGTCGATCCGCTCGAGCGCTGCCTCGATCTCGGCCAGCTCGCTCTCGAGCGACTCCAGGATGGAGAAGTCCTTCTCGCGCTCGAACGTCTCGGTGCCCGTGTCGGCAGGGTGCTGCGCGTAGTCGGAGAGCTCGGAAAGCTCCTCCCCCTCGCTCTCGGTTCCCACCTCGGCGCGGACCTCGTGGATCAGCTTCTCGACCCGCTCCTTCTCGGCGGCCAGTCGCTCGGTGGGGGTGGTGCTCTCGTTGTCGGTGCTCATGCGTAGGCTCTCACGGGCTCGGGCTCACTCCATCGGGGTGTTGGCGGTGCTCTTCACTCGGACTCTGTTCGCGACTGCCCGCCGTACCCGCGAGGATAGAAGAGCGCGGTCTCCCCGTCAGGCGCCCGACGAGCCCCCGGTTCCGGGCGTGGCGAGTGGCTCGCCCTTCCCGAGTGCGTCGGCGAGCTCCAGGAAGTTCTCGGCTCCCAGCTCTCCCGAGGTGCGAAGCGCCACGTTGCCGTCGGCGTCGATGAACACCATGTAGGGAAAGGCGCTGATGCCGTAGACGCCGGCGGCGCCGCTGTCGGCGTCGTCGGCCATCACCGGCCAGGGCCAGTCCTCCCGATCGAGCCACGCCGAGGGCGGGTAGTTCGGCCGGTTGTCGTCGGTGGCGGTCGTGATGCCGGTGACCTCCACGTTGTCGGGCCAGTCGGGTGATCCCGAGGCAGCAACGATCTCGGGTACCTCCACCTGGCAGTGCGGGCAATAGTGAGCGAGGAACACGAGGATCTGCGGGCCGGCGCCGCCGATGGTGACGGGATCACCCTCGGGCGACACCCCCGTCACGACGGGTGCGGGCTGTCCGACGGCCGCGTCGGCAGCACTCCCCTGGAACACGGGGAGCGCCGTTCCCTCGGTCGTGACCTCCACACCGATCTCACCGGCTTCCTTCTCCGCGTCGTTGTCACTCGACGTGAGGAGGATGGCCAGCACCACCGCTGCCACCACGACGACGGCAACACCGACCCACAACCACGGCGAAACGCCCACCCCGGGCTGCCGTCGGTTCCGGACCGGGACGCCCCTTGCCGAGCGCTTGTTACTCACGTGACTCCTCCGTTCCTGTCCAGACCGTATCGAGCGCGAGCAACGCTGCGACCGCGGCAAAGGCCGACAGCGACATGTAGGCCAGCGTCACGAAGCCCGCCTCGGTGAACCACGGTACGGAACAGGGGGCGTCGAGCGAGCATTCAACGCTGTCGGCCAGGCTCGGGTAGTTCTCGAGGAGGAGGTGAAAGGTGGCCACGCCGGCTCCCAGCGCGACGAACGGCGCGGCGAGGAACCACACGCCCGTGTCGCGGCGCCACCAGCTCACGCCCAGGATCACGACGAGCGGGTACATGAGGATCCGCTGGTACCAGCAGAGCTCGCACGGCGTGAAACCGACGACGAGTGAGTAGTAGAGACTCCCGAACGTCGCGACGCACACCACGGCGAAGGCCAACGGCAACGCCGCCGGGCCCACCGCCTCCACGAGCCCGCGCAGGCGCGGGCGCGTCGGTGCAGCAACGAGTGCCACGGCACCGACGAACAGGAGCGCGAGGGTCACGGCGTTGGCAAGGAACGTGAGCGCCACGAAGGCGTTCGTCGCGGCCTGCTCCGCGTTCGTCACGGGGTCGCACCACCGTCAGCGCCGCTGTCGCGGCCGTCAGGGCCTGCGTCGTCGGAGCCCGCACGCAGTGACCGGTGCATCCGTCGCTGCACCACGACGCGGGCGGTGATCCCTCCGACGATCAGGACCACCGCCACCACGACGAGAACGGTCTTCCACGCGTCGGAGTCGTCGCTGCCCGAGGAGCCGGAGGGGGCCGCGTCGTTCCAGCTCTCGGAGCCGGTACCGTCGGCGCTGGGGTCGGCGACGGGGGTGGCGCCCTCGACCGGAAGCACCGGCGCGGGGAACTCGGGCTCGGGCCCGGCGGCAGCGGGCTCCTGGATCCAGCGAACCACCTCTCCGTCCTCGTAGGTCTGGAGCGCCTTGAACACGAGCGTCGGCGTGTCGGTGACGGGGCCGAGCGTGACCACGAACTCGAGCGTCTCGTCGGGGCCCGTCGGACCACCCGTCCACACGAGCGCCGACACGTTCCCGAAGGACTCCGGTGTGACCGGCGGCTGGGTGGGGGCCCCGGTCGGGGCGGGCTCGCCGTGGTCCTCGCCGTCGTGCACGAGAACGAGGGGAACGGCACCGTCGAGGGATGCGGGCTCGGCGTCGTGTTCGGCCGTCACCGTCCAGCCGGGTGTGGCCTCCACGGTGACGGATCCGAACGCCTCGGGGAAGATGAGCTCCACCTCGACGGTTCCGATGTCACGCTCGTTCGGGACGCGAACCGTGAGCGTGGCGTTCCCGCCGACCTCGACGGTGGTGCCCTCGGCGGGAGCGACGTCGACGTGCGCGGCAGCCGGCAGCGACGCGGCCGCGACCGCGAGGAGGGCCACGGTGGCACCCACGAGAGCTCGTCGGGCGGCCGTCACCGGATCGGCACCGAGGTCGTTCCGGTCACCTCGTCGTCACGGTCGAGGAGCACCGACACGGCGAGCTCCCAGTCGCCCGAGATCGGCAGGTCGACACCGAACGCCGCGTAGTGCCCCGGCGCCAGGCGGCGGAGCTGGATCTCGGCGCCGGTCTCGCCCGGTGACGAGCTCGCCACGATCGGGCCGATGTCGTCGGACGGAAGGCTGAGCTCCATACGCATCTCCAGAACGTCCTGCTGGGCTCCGGCGTGGGTCAGTGTCGTCGCGTGGATGTCGTTGAGGCCAGCCACGGCCGGTGTCACGAGGACGTCGAACATGACGACCTCGATGTCGACGAGCTCGGCGAAGGGCTCCGTGTCCTCGGAGCGCGCCGGCTGGGCGTTCACCAGGACCGCTGTCACGCCGAAGATCACCACGGCGAGGGCAACCTCGACTGCGACGAGGCGGCGGAGGCGCCCTGCGAGGTAGCGGTCGGCGACCTCCAGCTCGTCGCGGGTCATGGGATCACCGGCCTCGTCGTGCGGGTCGGTGTCGGCCGACAGGGCGATCCTGTCGCGCAGCGCCGTACGGCTCATCCACGCCACGAGGAGCAGCACAGCGAACACGACGAGCTTGACGATGAGCACGGTCCCGTAGTCGGTTCCCGTGAGGGCGCCGAACGAGCCGACCTGGCGCCACGCCTGGAAGACGCCGCTGGTGACCACGAGGGCGATGGCCCACGGCGCCATCGACGAGAACGACGTGACCGGTGGGCCCATCGACGACGCGTCGGGTGTCTCGGGGCCGGGGAGCACCGCGACGAGAACGACGGCGAGGCCGCCGATCCACGCCGCGACTCCGAGCAGGTGGGCGACGTCGGCTACCACCGCCCACCCGGGGAGGATGCCCGTCGTGGCGTGCCCGGCCAGCGAGATCGTGAGCAGCGCCCCCAGGCCGAGCAGCACCGTGACGATGCCGACAGCCGGTGTGGAACGACGCCCGGCCGACCCACCGGGGGGAACGGGCCGGAAGAGCGCCAGCACGAGGGACGCGGCCAGCAGCACGAGACCGGTGCGAAGCGCGGCCATCTCACCGAAGCGCGTTCCGAGAACGTCGCCGGTCACCGACGGGGACACGACGTCGCCCAGGGGCAGGCCCTCGGCGAACGCTCCCTGGAGGCCGATCGAGAACACCGAGGCGACGAAGGCGAGGCCCCACACCGACCACACGAGGCGGCGGGCGCGTCGGCTCCTGCGACCCGCGGGCCACAGGAGGACGATGAAGCCGAGTGCGCCGACGAGCACGGTCGTGCCGAGGAACACTGCGGCCCGATCCACGGCGAAGAGAACGCCGACGCTCGTGCTCCCGCCCTCGGCCGTGAGGAGCGTCGAGCTGAGGTCGTCGAGCTGGGCACTCGTTGAGTCGGTCTCACCGACCCGGAAGGTGAACGCGCCCCGTACGGGGTGCGAGTCCCCCGAGACGACCCGCCAGGTGGCGACGTAACCGCCGTCGTCGAGAGTGGCGGGAACCTCGGCCGTGACAGTGCTGGGGTCACCGTCGAGCTGCCCGGTGGATCCGAGCTCGACCCGGTCGCCCTGATCGTCGAAGAGCCGGACGCCCCCGAGGTCGGCCGTGACGGGCTCGGTGAACCGGAGCACGATCTCCGAGGGCGAGTCCTCGATGCGCACCCCCGGTGCCGGATCGCTGCTGACGAGCACGGCATGGGCACCCGCGGGCGATGCCGTGACGAACGCACCGCCCACGAGTGTGACCAGCCCCACGAGCGCGGTCGACGCCACACGTCGGCGGGTTCGCGCTCGTGCCGGCACGGCGGCGTCGGTGAGGGCGCCGGGACGACGCGAGGCGGTGTGCTGCACGGGGGCTCCTGCTGCCAGGGTAGCGATGGCGGAACGACCTCCAGGGGGCGCGAACATTGACGTGATGGCAACGAAAGGCTCCTCACGACGGGTGATCCCGCTTCCCGGAGCGGTGGTGATCGTCGCGACGGTGATCGTTGCGACGCTCGTGCTCGGTGCGCAACCGGTCGGCGCCCACGGTGTCGGTGGGGTGGAGCCCTCCAACTACGAGACGACCATTCACGGACTGGAGCCGCCCACTGGCACCGTCGAGGTGACGCTGCGCGACGTGGGTGACTCGATCGAGCTGCGCGCCGACCCCGGGGTCGAGGTCGTGGTCCTGGGCTACGACGGCGAGCCGTACCTGTGGTTCACGGGCGACGGCGTGTCCGAGAACCGTAACTCCCCTGCCGTGTACCTCAACCGGAGCCGCGACGCCACCGAGGGCGCGCCGCCCGAGTACGACTCCGACGCGGAACCCGACTGGCAGCGCATATCGACGGGGCACACGGCGACCTGGCACGACCACCGGGCGCACTGGATGGGCGCCAGTGACCCGAAGGCCGTGCGCGACGACCCCGGAACCCGACGTGTCGTGGTCGAGAACTGGGAGATCCCGCTCCTCGTGGACGGGGACCTCGTGCTCGTGACCGGCGACGTCACCTGGGTGCCGGGCCCGGCCGTGTGGCCCTGGCTCCTGTTGAGCCTCACGCTCCTCGTCGTGGCCGTCGCGCTCGGCCGCACCCGGTTCTGGCCGCGCGTGCTCGCCGTGGGCCTCGTCGCTCTCGTCATCGTCGAGACGGCACACATCGTGGGTCTGTGGATCGGCACGAGCGGCGCGCTCCTCGACAAGCTCGGTGCCAACGTGTACTCGGCCCTCGGCCTCGCGCTCGGTGTGTACGCGCTGATCCGGCTCCTCCACCGGTCCGACCCCTACGACGCCACACCGGCGGTGCTCGTGGCGGCTCTCGTCTTGTGCGTCGCCGGAGGGCTCGCCGACCTCTCGACTCTCACGTCGTCGCAGCTCCCGACGGTGCTGGCCGGGCCCGTCGCCCGTCTGGGGGTGGCGACGTCGGTCGGAGCCGGCGCCGGGGTCGCCACGGTGGCGGCGATGCGGCTGCGCCGACCGGGCGACCGCTCAACCCGCCGTGCGGCGCGGCTGCGGGGACGCACGACGTGATCGGGCACTCGCACGGCCCGGTGAGCGCCTCCGGCCGGCACCGGCGACCGCTACTTCTGGCGTTCCTCCTCACGCTCACGGTCCTCGTCGCCGAGGCCGTCGTCGGGATCATCACGGGATCGCTGGCGCTGCTGTCGGACGCCGCACACATGCTGACCGACGCCGTGGGCATTGGGATGGCCCTCGCCGCCGCGCAGCTGGCAATGCGCCCGAGCAACGCGCGTCACCGCACGTTCGGCTGGTACCGCCTCGAGATCCTCGCCGCACTCGCCAACGCCGTGCTCCTGCTGGGCGTCGCCGTCTATGTGCTCGTGGAGGCGGTCCGGCGGTTCGGCAGCCCCGAGGACGTCGATGGCGTCCCGGTGCTCATCGTCGCCACGATCGGCCTCGCCGCCAATGTCGTGTCGTTGCGGCTCCTGCGCGGTGGCTCCGAGGAGAGCCTCAACGTGCGCGGCGCCTACCTCGAGGTCATCGCCGACACGCTGGGATCCGTCGGCGCCGTCGTGGCGGGCATCGTGCTGATCACGACGGACTGGCCGTACGTCGACCCCATCGTCGGTCTCGCCATCGGCCTCTTCATCGTGCCGCGCACGCTGCGCCTCGGCGCCCAGGCGCTGCGGATCCTCGTGCAGGCCGCACCCCCGTCGATGGACCTCGAGGCCATGGCGGGCCGCCTGGAGGCCATCGAGGGCGTCGTCGACGTGCACGACCTCCACGTGTGGACGCTGACGTCCGACATGGAGGTGGCCACGGCCCATGTGATGGTGGGCGGCTCGGCCGACACGCACGGCGTTCTCGACCAGGCCCGGTCGCTGCTGGCCGACGAGTACGGCATCGACCACGCCACGCTCCAGGTGGAGCCCGACGACCACGAGGGCTGCGACGAGCACGGCTGGTGAAACCCCAGTGCGTCGATGAGGTCCGCTGTGCGGACCTCATCGACGCACTGGCTCACTGACTGCGCTCGGAACCGTTCCGGGCCGCCTTCTCCGTGGCACGCCCGACCTTTTCGGCCTTCTTCTCGCGCTTCTCCCTGGCCCGTTCGCGGCGTTCGGCCTCGCCCCGGGCGTCGGGGTGCACGAGGCTCACGACGGTGTCGCCCGGTTCGGCCCGCAGGCCACCGCCTTCGGTGAACACGTCGAGGTTTCCCTCCTCGTGGATGAGGAACAACGGCACGGCGCCCCACTCGTAGCGGGCGCGCAGGGCCTTCAGGTCGAACTCCTCGGTCAACCTCGTGGCGCGGATCGCCGCGCCCTCGGCGTGCCACTTCTCGAAGGCGGCGTGCGTGTGCGAGCCGAAGGGTCGGCGGGCGAGCAGGTGTGACGACGGACCCCACCGGCTGTCGACGCTCGAATCTGCGGGTTCGAGCTGGAAGGTCTCCCGGCGACCGAGCAGACGCGCGAAGTGCTCGGCGGCGAGCGTGTTGACCTCGTCGTTGGAGGTCAGGGCGATCACACGCCCGATGCCGGTGAGGTCGATCTCCTCCAGGAGCCGCTCCGACAGGGCGCTGCCGTAGTAGGTGCGCACGCCTGCCAGGCGTGCACGCGCAACGTTGGCCCGGTCGGTGTCGACCATGACGACGCGGTACTCGTGTTCCAGGAGCTCCTCGGCGATGGGGACGGCCCATCGCGGCGCACCGATGAAGAGCACACCCTGCGGATCGGAGTCGGAGAGGTCGAGCCTGCGTGCGAGCCAACCAGCGGTCGAGCCGTAGATGACGATCGTGCCGATGATGACGAGAAAGGTGACCGGCACGAGAATGGTCTCGGCTTCGACGGCGCCGGCCTCGGCGAGGCGGATGGCGAAGATCGACGCCACCGCCGCCGCGACGATCCCCCGCGGCGCCAGCCACGCCAGGAACACGCGCTCGCGCCATCCGAGCTCGGAGCGCCACGTCGACAGCGCCACGACGAGCGGCCGGATGACGACCACGAGCACGCCGAGGAAGAGCAGGCCCGGCAGGACCACGTCGGCCATGCTGCCGGTGTCGAGGCGGGCCGCCAGGAGGATGAACAGCCCCGAGATCAGCAGGACCCGCAGCGTCTCGTTGAACTCGAGCAGGTTGTGCGTCGGGACCGTCCGCTGGTTGGACAGCGCCAAACCCATCACGGTGACGGCGAGGAGACCCGACTCCTCCTGCACGAAGTCGGCACCGGTGAACACCGCGATGACCGCGCCGAGGACCACGAGGTTCGTGAGCTCGTCGGGCACGAGGAACCGCTTGAGCACCACGGCGAGCACGAAGGCGCCGGCGAGGCCGATGAGGCTCCCGAGCCCGAACGTGCGGACGATGGCGGTGACGACGGCTCCCGTCGCCTCGCCCAGCTCCTCCTGGACGACGACCTCGAACACGAGCAGCGCCAGGAGAGCCCCGATGGGGTCGATGAGGATCCCCTCGGCACGGGCGATCGACCCCACCCGGCGCACGGGCCGCACGTGGCGTAGCAGCGGCCCGATCACGGTCGGGCCGGTGACGACCAGCACGGCACCCAGGAGTGCCGCCACCTTCTCGTTGATGTCGAAGATCACGTACGCGGAGAGCCCGACGAGGGCTCCGGTGAGCATTGCGCCGAATGACACGAGGTTGCGCACGACGCCACCGGTCGTGCGCAGCTCGCGGAGGTCGAGGCTCAGCCCACCCTCGAAGAGGATGAGCCCGACCGAGAGCGACACGAGGGGGAACAGCAGATCGCCGAGCAACTCGTCGGGATCGAGCAGGCCGGTGACGGGCCCGACCAGCAGCCCTCCCAGGAGCAGCAGCAGGATGCTCGGCAGGCGCAACCGCCAGGCGGACCACTGGGCCGCCACGCCGAGTACGACGATACCGGTGACGCTGAGGAGGACCTCCTCGGTCGTCACGTGATCGGCGCTGGAGGGGTGCTGCTACGAAGCGGTCGCACCCAGTGCCTCACGGATGCGCCGGTGCGCGTCGTCCATCATCTCGTCGCTCGGGCTCGTGTCGGCGTTCTCGAAGTGCATGTCGGCCTCGGCGCCGATCGGGAGGACGTGCAGGTGGGTGTGGGGGACCTCCATCCCGGCGATCATCATTCCCACGCGCGCCGGAGCGAACACCCGCTGCTGGGCACGGCCGATGCGGCGAGCGACGACCATGAGGTGCGCGGCCAGGTCTTCCGGAAGGTCGATCCAGTGGTCGATCTCCTCGCGGGGAACCACGAGCGTGTGGCCCGGTTGCAGCGGGGCGATCGACAGGAACGCCACACAGCGCTCGTCGGTGTGCACGAACCGGCCCGGAAGCTCCCCGTCGATGATCCGCGTGAAGACGCTCGGCATCGGCAGCCGCTCCTCAGAGCACCTCGCGCTCGTAGCGCGCGACGTTCTCGATCTCGCTCGCACTGAGCTCGCCGCCCCAGGCCGGCATCGAGCCCCTGCCGTTGGTGATGACGTCGATCTGGTCGGCGATGTCGGGGTAGCGCTCGGCGACGTCGCCGTCGGAGAGCTTGGGGCCCTGGCCGCCGCCTCCGTCGAGAGCGTGGCACGTGGCGCAGTTCGCGGCGTAGAGCTCGCGGCCGTCGAGGAGGCCCTGGTCGTTTGCCTGGTCGCCCGTGGGCTCGGGCGCGCTGCTCCCCCCGCCACCGTCGTCGCCACCGCACCCCGCGACCACGAGTAGGAGGGCGACGGCAGTCGTCCCGATTGCCGCGCGGGCCCGCCGCCTCCGGGAGTGCGCCGAGGTCGGACCGGCTGCGTACTTCGGGGCCTTCTGCATCGTGGACGGAACCTCCGTTGTCGGATCCGGCGGGTGGGTCCACCGCCGGCACCGCCGACGGCATCGACGGTGTCGGGACGCTCAACCTATCCGAGCCCGGCACCGGGGCGGTACAGGCCGGCGCCTAGGCTCGCAGCCGTGACGACCACACCCGGGGGCTCCGACCGGTCGGAGCTGCGACAACAGCTCGTCGCGATCATCCGCCGGGACGGGCTCGAGACCCGCGACGAGCCGTTCCAGCTCACCTCGGGCGCGTGGAGTCGCGACTACATCGACGGCAAGCGGGCCCTCGCGGCCGGCGCCGACCTGGCCCTCGCCGCACGAGCCGCCCTCGAGGCGCTCACCGACGCCGGTGTCGAGCACTTCGACGCAGCCGGTGGGCTGACCATGGGCGCCGACCACCTCTCGCACGCCATCGCCGTGGTGAGCGGCGCCCGCTGGTTCTCGGTGCGCAAGAAGGCCAAGGGCCACGGCAAGGGCCAGGCCGTGGAGGGTGCGGTGCTGGAGCCCGGCATGGCGGTGCTGCTCGTCGACGACGTCGTCACCACCGGGGGGTCGATCCAGCAGGCGTTCCACGCCGTGGGCGACACGGGCGTCGACGTCGTGGCCGCGCTCACGCTCGTCGACCGCGGCGAGGTGGCCCCGGCGTTCTTCGCCGACCGGGGGGTCACCTACGTGCCGTTGGCCACCTACCGCGATCTGGGGATCGACCCCGTCGCCTGAGTTCTCGTCAGGCCACGACGACGCGTCAACGGGTTCCGAGGATCCTCGGCGCTCAGTGAACCAACCAGTTGACACGACCCAGATGGAACCCGCTGGTGGCGAGCATCCGCTCGTCGTTTCCGGGCCACGTCGTGCACCACAGCTCCGCGTGCTCGGTGTAGGCCGTGGGCTCCAGGCGGAGCCATGCGAGTGGCGAGTCGGCCGTCGCGCGCATGCCCGCGGCGTCGAGCAGCTCCCACACCCGCGCCTGTTCCCGCTCGGCGAGATAGCCCCAGACGACGGAGTGGAACACGACCGTCGTGGTTCCGTCACGCCATTCCGCCAGGCGTTGCTCGAGCCACTCGGAAGCGCCGGCCTCGTCGACCGTGACCGGGAAGTCGCCGGCCACGTCGAGTGCGTGGCGCAGGAGCTCGAAGCGCTGATGCTGGTCGGGCCACACGTAGGAGAGAAGTGTGAGCCGCCCGTCCTCCGTGGTCGGGTCGACGGGGTGCGGGTCGCAGCCGCGCCGCTCGGTGACGCGGCAGTCGGCGCCGAAGTCGGGAATGGCGCCGTCGTAGAGGTCGACGAAGCGCACGGGTGAGCGCTCGTCACCGAAACCGAGCTCACCGTCGGAGTACCAGTAGCGGTCGAAGCGCAGGTTCAGCCCGCCGCTGGCCCCGAGCTCGAGGAGTCGTAGGGGGCGGCCGGTCGACGCGGCGATGCGCAGGAAGCCGGCCGTGAGGGCGGCGCAGCGGCCGACCTCGTTCGTCTGGGGGGCCCGGCGGAGGTAGCCGGCGAGCTGTTCGGGCCGTGTCTCGAGGAGCTCCCGGAACACGGGCCAGGCCGCCTCGGCGTCGCCGTCGCCGCCGACCGACGGGTAGTGGGCCGCCAGTTCGGGGACCTCACCCTCGAGGACCAGGCGGTGGACGCCGCCGAGGAGTCGCATGCCGAGAGTTCGCCCGAAGGGCTCGTCGACGAGGGGCGCGAGGAGCTCGAGCGACGGCCCGCCCGCCTCGATGTCGTCGGCGACGGGTGCGTAGAGGTCGCGGTAGAACGGTGAGCCGAGAAGATCGAAGGACCGGGCCTGGTCGCGGGCGAGTGCCGCGAGGCGGGACCGCACGGCGCCCGCCGCCCTGTCCGTCTCGTCGACCGTCCTCACGACCCCCCTTCCCCTGTTTGATGCGTCAGTAGACGTCGCATGACGCGGTCTGCTGACGCTTCAAGACCAGCCTAAAGCCGGTCATCCGGTCCGCGCCTACTCTCAGTGCCATGGCCGCCACCGGACCGGACGTGGAACGACTCCCCTCGCCGTGGTTCGGTGTCTTCCTCCCGCAGCTCCGGATGGACTACGCCACGATCCTGCGCCGCACGCGCGTCGCCGAGGAGGCGGGCTTCGATTCCGTGTGGCTCATGGACCACATGGCCGCGCCGATGGCGCCCGAGTACGACGCCTTCGAGGGGTGGACGCTCGCCACGGCGCTCGGCACCGCGACGGAGCGCATCCGTGTGGGCCACCTGGTGCTGTGCGACGCCTTCCGGCACCCGGCGCTGCTCGCCAAGATGGCCGCGACCCTCGACGTGGTCACCGACGGTCGCCTCGAACTCGGCATCGGCTGGGGGTCCGCACCCGCCGAACTCGACACCTACGGATTCGGCGAGACCACGCCGGCTCGCCGTGCCGCCCGGCTCGCCGAGACGCTCGGCATCCTCGAGAAGATGTTCGCCGGAGAGACCTTCGACCACGACGGCGAGTTCTTCCGGATCACCGGTGGGATGGGGCGCCCCCGTCCGGTCCGGGGCCGGGTCCCGATCCACATCGGGGGTGCGGGCCCGACGCTCACGATGCCGCTCGTCGCCGAGCACGCCGACTGGTGGAACCTCCCGAGCTACGCGCACCGCAAGCTCGACGAGCTCCGACCCCTCGCCGGCCCCGCTCGCATCTCCGTGCAGCACCCGGTCGGCCTCGCCGGGTCGGCCACCGCTCGCGACGAGGTGCACGACGTGGCGTACCGCCGGTTCGGGAAGTGGGGCGGCCTGCTCACCGGTACGCCCGACGAGGTTGCGGCCCCGCTGGCGGGGCTCGCGGCAAGTGGCGTGGAGGGGTTCGTGATCCAGTTCCACGACTTCGGCGACGAGGAGTCGCTGCGCCTCTTCATGGCCGACGTGGCGCCGGCGGTGCGCGAGGCCGCGCAGGCGCCACTGCGCTGAGGGCCCGGGCAGCACCCACGCGAGCCGCGTTCTATCCGAGAAGACCCTGCGCCACGGCCTGGCGGAGCGCGTCGTTGCGGTTCTTGGCGTCGAGCTTCTCGTAGATGTGGGCCAGGTGGGTCTTCACCGTGGCGACCGTCACCATGAGCTCGGCCGCGATCTCCCGGTTGGAACTGCCCTTGGCGAGTCGGGCGAGCACCTCCCGCTCCCGCGCCGTGAGGGGCCCGGTGTCGGGCTCGTCCTCCTCACCGGGCGTGTCGAGCTCCCCGACGACGGTGGAGAGCAGCGCCGGCGCCACGACGCGCTCCCCTCCGAGGACCCGCTCCACGGTGCGGGCGAGCTCGTCACCTTCGACCGAGCGCACGAGCAGGCCCCCCACCTCGAGGTTGAGGAGCCACGTGAGCTCACCGGCGTGCGAGCGCGGAAGCAGTACGACCACGGCCGGTGGGTCCTCCGTGTCCCGCAGCTTGCCGACGAGGTCGGTGACGGGGGTCTGGCCGACGGAGCCGATCACGACGAGGTCGATCTCACGGAGCTGGACGGCCTCGACGAGATCACGTGCCGAGCCGGTGTCCATGACGACATCGACCCCGAGTGGCTCCAGGAGCGCCATGACGCCCAGCCGGAACATCGGGATGTCGTCGATCACAACGGCTGTCGAGGTGCTCGCCTCCCCGGTCCCGTCGGCCATCGAACGACCTTCCCCCTCTGCCAGGGCACCACGCTACCCGTGCGGCCACTAACTTCGGAGCCGATGCCGACGCCCTCTCGCGCCCGAGGACCCCTCCGTTGAGCGACGAACGGCCACCCCACACGCACGACGACACCGGCAACGCTGCCGACGACGCTGCCGACGACGCGGGCGGGCCGGAGTCCTCCCGGCGGCTCGTGGCCGAACGCGACCACCGCCTCGACAAGCTGGGCGCACTCCGGGACCGGGGCATCGACCCCTATCCGGTTCACTTCGAGCGCGACCGCACCCTCGGTGAGCTCGTCGACGAGTTCGGTGACCTGGGCGACGGCGAGGAGACCGACGTGTCGGTCTCGGTGGCGGGCCGCGTCATGCTGCGACGCGGTCACGGCAAGCTGAGCTTCGCCACGATCCGCGACCACTCCGGCGAGGTGCAGCTGTTCGTGGCGAAGAACGTCGTCGGCGACGACGCCTACGAGCGGTTCGGCGACGTCGACCTGGGTGACTGGCTGGGAGTGCGGGGAACCGTGATGGTCACCCGCAAGGGTGAGCTCTCGGTGCGGGTGGAGAGCTTCGAGCTGCTCGCCAAGGCGCTCCTGCCGCTTCCCGACAAGTGGGCGGGGCTGTCCGACGTCGACACCAGATTCCGCCAGCGCTACGTCGACCTCATCGTGAACGAGGATGCCCGACGCGTGTTCGCCACCCGCTCGGCGGTGCTGGCGTCGCTCCGCGCCACCATGCAGGAACGCGGCTTCGTGGAGGTCGAGACGCCGGTGCTCCACGACATCGTCGGCGGTGCCACGGCCCGGCCGTTCACCACGCACCACAACGCGCTCGACATCGACCTCTACATGCGCATCGCGCTGGAGCTCCACCTGAAGCGCCTCATCGTGGCGGGCATGGACCGCGTCTTCGAGATCGGCCGGGTCTTCCGCAACGAGGGGATCGACACGCGCCACAACCCCGAGTTCACGATGCTCGAGGCCTACCAGGCCTTCGCCGACTACCACGACATGATGGAGCTCACCGAGCATCTCGTCGTCACGGCGGCCGAGGCGGCCAACGGGTCGACCACGGTGGAGATCGACGGCACGCCCGTCGATCTGGCGCAGCCGTGGCCCCGCATCACCGTGTCGCAGCTCATCGCCGACACGGTCGGGGTCGACATCCACCCGTCGATGCCGGTGGCCGATGCACGCAGGGTCCTCGACGGCCTCGACCTCGAGTACAAGGAGCAGTGGGGAGCAGGCAAGCTCACCGATGTCGTGTACGACGAGCGCGCTCAGCACGAGGTGTTCGAGCCGACGTTCGTGACCGACTACCCCCGCGAGGTGTCACCACTCGCACGCCCACACCGCGATGACCCAGCGCTCGTGGAGCGCTTCGAGCTCATCGTGTCCGGTCGCGAGCTGGCCAACGCCTTCAGCGAGCTCAACGACCCGGTCGACCAGATGGGGCGCTTCGAGGCCGAGGCCCGTGCCCGGTCGCAGGGCGACGTCGAGGCCGGTGAGGTCGACTACGACTACGTGCGGGCCCTCGAGTACGGGATGCCGCCCACCGGTGGGCTGGGCATCGGGATCGACCGGCTGGTCATGCTGATCGCCGGTGTGTCGTCTATCCGTGAGGTGATCCTCTTCCCGACGCTGCGCCCGGAGCGCTTCGACGAGTCGGAGTTCCGCTTCCCCGATCACTGAGACCATCACGTCGCGGCGCGATCCTCGCTAGCGTTTCCTCCGTGGCGACACACGCGGAGGAGTGATGGAGCGCCTGAGCGGCCTCGACGCCGGCTTCCTCTACATGGAGACGCCGACGCTCCTGATGCACACGCTCAAGATCGCCGTGCTCACGCCCCCCGACGACGAGGAGGGCTACACCTTCGACCGCTTCGTGCGGACGTTGGGCGAGCGCCTCCACGCCCTCCCACCGTTCCGGCGACGGGTCGTCGAGGTACCGGGCCGGATCGCCCACCCGGTGTGGATCGAGGATCCCGACTTCGACATGTCACACCACATCCGCCGCACGACGGTCGCCGCACCCGGCGGCCCACGCGAGTTGGACGACGCAATCGCCGAAATCGCATCGACGCCTCTGGACCGGTCGCGCCCCCTGTGGGAGCTGTGGGCACTGGAAGGACTCGCCGACGGACGCTTCGCCGCCGTCACCAAGATCCACCACGCCGCCGCCGACGGTGTCGCGGCCTCGGCTCTGCTGGCCAACGTGATGACTACGGAGCAGGCCGACACCGGCGCGCCGCCCGGCGCGCAGGAGTGGCACGCCGAGCCGGTCCCGTCCCGGTGGAGGTTGTTCCGCGACGCGATCGTGCACCAGCTCGGAAATCTGTGGCGCCTGCCTGCGCTGATCGGCCGGACGTGGCGCAGCGTCCGCCGGGTCCTCCGCCGCCGGCGGGAGTCGCCGCTCTCACCGCCGCTTCCGATCAAGGACACACCCAACACGGCCTTCAACGCGTCACTCACAGCCCGGCGGGCGTTCGCCACCACCTCACTGTCACTCGACGACGTGAGGACCGTGAAGAACCGCGTCGGCGTGACCGTCAACGACGTCCTGCTGGGCCTCATCGCCGAGGCGCTGCGCTCCTATCTCTCGGCACGCCACGCCCTTCCCATCCGCTCGCTCGTGGCGGGGATCCCGGTGAGCACGGATCGCCCCGACGACGTGGCACGACTCGGCGGCAACCGGGTGTCGAACCTCTTCACGTCGCTGCGAACCGACATCGTCGACCCCGTGGAGCGACTCGGCGCCATCCACGACGTGACCGCAGAGGCCAAGGTCGTGCAGAACATTCTCGGCGCCACGATGATGCAGGAGTGGGTGGAGTACACACCCCCCGGGCCGTTCACGTGGTTCATGAAGCGCTACTCGGCACGCGACGTCGCCGACCGTCACCACCCACCGATCAACCTGGTGGTGTCGAACGTCCCCGGCCCGCCCGACCCACTGTTCATCGAGGGGGCCGACCTCCGCGAGATCTACTCGATCGGGCCCATCCTCGAGGGCATCGGGCTGAACATCACGGTCTGGAGCTACGCGCAGCGCATGTACGTGAGCGCCATGAGCTGTGCCGACACGATGCCCGACCTCCACGACGTCACCGACGCCATCCCGCGCGCTCTCGACGACCTGCTGGCGACGACCGACCCACAAGGGAAGGCCGCCGGAGCCTGACTCACTCCACGCCGAGCTCCTCGCGGTCGCGCGACTCCACCGTCGACACCGCCGGAAGCCCGCAAGCAGCGGCCGTTCCGTCCGATCCCGCCTCCTCACCGGGCGCCAGCCGGTCGGCAGCGCCGTCGAGCCGGCGCAGCAGTGTCAGCACGGGAAGGATCAGGACCGTGCCGAGCCCGCCGACCACGAACCCGGCGGAGATCGACGCCGACTGCGACAGCGCGCCGAGCCCGGCCTGACCGCCGACGCCGCCGACGCCCGACACCATCGAGTCGAACGACACGACGGTCGCGCGCTGCTCGGTCGGGACGATGTGGTGGATGTACGACTGGCGCACGGGCATCCGGACACCCATGGCCCCGGTGATGAGGAGGAACACGGGCACGGCCACCCAGAACGACGTCGTGAGGCCCACGACGACCGCTGCTGCCGTCTGGACACCGGCCGCCCACAGCAGCAACGTGGTGCGGCGGGTGCAGAGGCGCGAGGCGTACTCCACG
This sequence comes from Acidimicrobiia bacterium, assembly GCA_041394025.1. NCBI lineage: Bacteria > Bacillati > Actinomycetota > Acidimicrobiia > Acidimicrobiia bacterium. The sequence goes on from JAWKJA010000003.1 coordinate 717,361, forward strand.
ATCGCGTTGCCCGCCATGGTGGACAGAGAGATGAGGGCGCTGACGATGCCGGCGACCCAGACGGCGTCGTCGTCGAGCAACTCGAGGAAGTAGGGCTGCCAGGCGTAGAAGGCCCACATGAAGAACGTGCCCTGGACGAACGCGGCGACCATCAGGAGCCGGATCTCCCGCTGGTTCCACCCGAACTCGATGCTCGATCGGGCGACCCGGCGCATCTCGGCGGGGTACGCGCGGGCCGCCGGCCGACGTGGCGAGAAACCGACGTCGTGCATCCGCGCAGTGGCGATGACGAACAGCGCCGCGAGCAGGCCGGCGCGCACGAGGAAGGGGATGGCGAGGTCGATCTGGCCCAGCAGCCCACCGCCCACGGTGCCCACGAGCATGGCGGCGCCGCTGATCATCTGACCGCGGGCGAAGATGCTGTCGAGCTGCCCGTCGAATCCTGTCGAGTGGAGGGCGTCGACGAGCCACGCCTCGACGGCACCGGAGTAGAAGGTGAAGCCGAGGCCCATGAACACGCTCACGACCGAGTAGGCCACAACGCCGCCCTCGACCTGTGCGAGGCCGACGTAGAGCAGGGTGCTGACCATGAGGACGACGACACTGGCGAGGAAGGAGATGCGTCGCCCGAGCGTGTCGGCCACGACGCCGGTGGGGATCTCGAACACGACCATTCCGGCGAGAAAGGCGGCGTTGGCGATGAACACCTCGAAGATGTCGAGGCCCGCGTCGAGCAGGAACAGCGTGTTGACGCCCCAGATCACCGACGCGGAGAGGGTGTACAGCCCGGCGATCAGGTAGTAGCTGCGGGCGACGCGCTGGGGTGTCATCGTGGGCCGACCCTACCCACACGCCGGTAGAGTGAAATGCGTGCCCGCCTCACCGTTCGAGCCCGCGTCGCTGGGACCCGTCACGCTTCGGAACCGGACGATCAAGTCCGCCACCTTCGAGGGCATGACACCCGAGGGCCTCGTCTCCGACCGGCTCATCGAGTTCCACCGCCGCTTCGCCGCCGGGGGTGTCGGCATGACGACGCTGGCCTACTGCTCGGTGTCCACCGAGGGGCGCACCTACCGCGACCAGATCTGGATGCGGCCCGACGCCGTGGCCGGGCTCCGGCGCCTCACCGACGCCGTGCACGCGGAGGGCGGAGCAGCGGCCGTGCAACTGGGGCACGCCGGCTGGTTCGGAAACCCGCGCGCCAGCGGCCAGACGACGATCGGGCCGACGCGCATGTTCAGCCCCTACGGCTTCACGTTCCCCCGGGAGATGACGAGTGCCGACTTCGCCCGGCTCACCGACGACTACCGCCGCGCCGCGCAGCTGGCCGTCGAGGCCGGCTTCGACGCTGTGGAGGTCCACGTCGGACATGGCTACCTCTTGAGCCAGTTCCTCAGCCCGTTCACGAACAAGCGAACCGACGAGTGGGGTGGCCCCATCGAGAACCGTGCGCGCTTCCCGCGTCAGGCGCTCGAGGCGGTGCGCGAGGGCGCGGGCTCTGACGTGGCCGTCTACGCCAAGCTCAACATGGACGACGGGTTCCGGTCGGGTCTGCAGATCGACGACGGAATCGAGGCCGCCCGGATGATCGAGACCGACGGCAGCGTCGACGCCCTCGAGCTCACGGGCGGGTTCACCGCCCGCTCTCCCATGTACCTCATGCGCGGGGAGCCGCCGGTGGCCGCCATGCTCGAGACGACGCCGTCGCTGCTGCACCGGGTCGGTCTGCGCCTGGGGGCGAAGAAGCTCATGCGCGAGTACCCCTTCGAGGAGGGGTTCTTCCTGCCGAACGCGCGTCGGTTCCGGGAGGCTGTGGATCTCCCACTGATCCTGCTCGGAGGGATCAAGAGCCGCGACACGATCGTCTCCGCGATCGACGAGGGCTTCGAGTTCGTGGCGATGGCCCGGGCACTGCTGCGCGAGCCCGACCTCGTGAACCGCTACGCGGCCGGTGAGGCCGACGAGTCGCTGTGCGTCCCGTGCAACCGGTGCATGGCCGAGATGGACCGCGACGGCACCCGCTGCGTCTTCGCCGCCGACCCTGTTTGATGCGTCCGTGAGGTCCGTATAGCGCGCGCTACGGACGCATCATGCCGCCCCGTGGCGGCGGTGGCGGGTCCGGAAAACGGCGTTTCCGACGAGCACCAGCCACCCGGCGACGATCAGCGCCACACCCGCGGCGAGAACGCCGGGTGTCTCGGATCCCGTGCGGGGGAGCGTCGAGCCGGCCACCGCCACGTCGGCTCCCGAGTCGGCGCCCGTGTTGGTGATCTGCTCGCCTCCGACGTCGGTGTCGTCGTCGGGGTCCTCGCTGCAGAGCAACTCGAAGGGAATCGAGTCGAGTAGACCGGCCACATCGGGGTCCTCGGCCGCTGCCTGCTGGAGCGGGTCGTCGAGGCTCTCGTCGAAATTGATCTTGCCCTCGGTGAAGTCGGGGATCGGCGAGAACTGCGTGGCGGAGTCCCACTCGCCCACGGCGCCGTGGATCAGCGTGTTGACACTCACGCTGTCGGGTGACGCGGTGACCGGGTTGGGACCGTTGACGCCTCCGAGCTGTGAGGGAACGTCGGAAGCCTCAGCCGTCACGAGGTCGACCTGGAAGGGACACACGAGCCCGAGAACCAGCTCGAGCAGTTCGGGGTTGGAGAGGAAGACGTCGATGACGCCGTCGAGATCGAGAGCCGGGGCGACCTGGCTCCTGCCGTCGTCGCCGGCCGTCAGGATCCCGAGACCGTCGCGTTCGAGCGTGGCGGCGATGGCGTCCTCGTCGAGCTTCGGAACGGGCAGCGCGACCTCGAGGTTGTAGACGCCAGGAGCCTGGATCCACACGGTGTCGGTGATGTCGACCCGGCCCTGCGGTGACGTGCCCCAGGCCTGTGCCATGTCGAGCACCCACGATACGAGGGTGACGGGAACCGCCCGGTCGAGGTGACAACCTTCCGGGACCGTGACCTGTGCACGCGCGACGCGTGCCTCCTTGTCGATGGTCAGCGAGGAGAAGTTGGCCGAGTTCGGCAGGAAATCGAGATCGAACTCGAACGCCGCGCACTCGGCGTCGACGTGGAGTTGCTCACCGAGCCGACGGACCTCGGCCCAGTTGCCGGCCCGCGCGTGGTTCCGGATCTCCTGGAGGCGAGCCTGCGCCTCGGGCCGGAGGCTGTCGAGGAACTGCTGCGCCTCAGCGCTGTTCTGCGAAAGACCGCTCTTGATGCCGTCGACGATGTTGTCGATGTCGGGGCCCGGCTTCTGCTGCGCGCTCGCGGGAGCAGCGAGACCGAATGTGACGAGCATCGCTGCGATCAGCGCCACGAGGGCACGCCGGAAGCGACGACGGCTGCGGGGTCGGGGAGCTGAGTTCATGATCTTCCTCCGGTGTCACAAGGAGCGACCTGCCGGGGTCATGTCCGGTTTCTGCCGATAGAGCATATTAGACGTCTTTTGTGAGTTACAAACTTCAGAGAGTAATTTCGCACGGAGAGTGGCCGACGCGGTCCCGAGCTTCGATCCTTGTGGAGCAAGGCTCGTGGCAGGACGGGCGGGTTCGGAGGCGAAGCACCGGCCAGGGAGAATTCAGTCGGATCCTGCGCTCCAGACGTCCCACACGGCCCGAGGCGTGTCGTCGGCGAGTCGCAGGCTCATCGTGTCGAACACCTCCCCTCCGGCGGGGTACACGAGCGTCCAGATCCCGAAGACCGCGTCGACGGCGTCCATCTCCTCGATCAGACGCTCGGCGAACTCCGCCTGTGCGGCTTCGCTCGACGACCATCCCGGCACCACGCTCTCGGCCGCCCATCCCGACTCCGCGATCGCGACAGGTCGGTCGGTGTGGTCGCGAAGAGAAACGTAGAAGTCGTCGGGGATCTCGGCCGGCGTCTCGAAGGCGAGAGAGGGATAGCTCGAGAAGGCAAGGATGTCGGCGTCGGGGAATCGCTCGAGCAGGTCCCACTGCGCGGTGGCGGGGTCGTTGCGTCCGCCGAAGGCACCGGCGCGATAGCCCGCCATCCACTCGAGCTCGAACGACGTGAACACCTGCGTGTCAGGGGACGCCTCCTTCACGAGCGGCGCGACCTCTGCGAACAGCGTGACGAACTCCTCGAACGTGTCGGGGTTCTTCGACGCCAACAGGTTCGACTCGATGCCGATGCCGAAATAGCGCGGCCGGGTTCTCGCCACGAAGGCGACGGCCGACTCGCTGTAGCCCGCGATCGTGTCGTCGGTGAGAGGGCGGAACAGCTCCCCGGTGCCCTGGTCGAACGGGCTCACGGCGACCACCGGTTCGAGGCCGCGTGCGCGTCCGGCGACGGTGACGAACTCGAATGGACCGCCGTCTCCCTCGAGGTCGGCCCAGTCGCCGTACTGCGCCAGCAACGAGCCGGCTTCGTCGGCCCGGTCGAGGAAGGTGGCGATTCCCTCCTCGTCGTTCGACACCGGGTTGAGGGCGACGCCCCGCGGCGGGGAGCCGGACGGATCAGGCGCCGACCCCGGCGAAGAGGAAGATGTGTCGTCGTTCCCGGTGCAGGCTGCCGCCGCGACGAGGAGCACCAAGGCCACCAGGAAGCAGACCACCAGGAGGAAGGCACGTGGAGCTCTCCGGCGCATTCCAGAACAACGCGACATATCGCCCAGAATACCGGCGAGCGGCGTCACCTGTCATCGCAGCTGATCCGGAAGGCGCCGTCGAGTTCGACCGGGAGCAGGAGCGTGCGGAGACTCCGCTCCCGGGCGTCGGCACACACGGCGTCGGCATCGTCGAGGAGCCCGGGCGCGTACTCGGCGTTGAACACGGGCTTGCCGCCGTCGGTGAACGGAGCGAGTGCGTCGCACTCGTCGAACTCGTGGCACTGCTCGTTGACGGCGAAGTCGAAGACGTCCACGAGGTCGGGGATCTGCACAAGGTCGTTCTTGAGCCCGACGGCGAGGCCGCGGGCGTGCGCCTCTTCGGCGAGGAACCGGTTGAAATCGGCCTGATCCTCTGCTGTGAGATCGAAGCCGGAGTCGTTGTCGTACGCGTCGACGTTGTCGGGCTCCACGCCGTCGCATCCCTTGTCCGCCGCGAGTCGGATGCGCTCGACGGCACGGTCCCGCACGGAATCGTCTCGCACGTCGACCCACCGCTCGTCAGGGAAGTCGTCGAGAACGTGACCGAGTGCCTCGTCATCGATTTCCCCCGCGTCGTCGCGGAAGGATTCGAGCGATCCGGCCGAGAAGTAGCACACGACCCGGCGACCGTCGTCGTGCAGGGCGTCGATCGTGGAAGCGTCGGTGTCGAGGAGGTCGACGTCGTACACGTCGACGTCGTAGCCGGTGTCGAGCTCGCCGTCGAGCTGCCACTGCCAGGTCGTCACCGTGTCGGGGCGCCACCACTCCCCTGTCGGGTCGGTTGGTTCACCGCTCGGGGTCGGAGCACTCTGATCAGGGGAACCCGACCCCTGCTCACTGGAACAGGCTGCGAGTGTCAACAGCGCCACGAGACCCGTGACCAAGGTGCGTGAACTCCCGAAGCGCGCCACCGGGGGGAGGCTACGTCGCCGACGAGCGAGCCCGCCGTGCGCCAGGACGCCTACGCTCCACCACGATGGGTGACGCAGTCAGGGTAGGAACCGAGGGCGGCGTGAGGCGGCTCACACTGTGCCGCGCCAATGCGTACAACACGATCACACCGGAGCTTCGGGATCAGCTCCATACCGCCCTCGACGATGCCGACCGCGACGACGCCGTGCGCGTCGTCCTGTTGGATTCCGAGGGTCCGGCCTTCTGCGCCGGCTACGACCTGGCGTGGGGCACGGACATGCAGGCGAGCGTGGAGGGGACTCATCGCGTATGGGACTCCGCGGCGGACGTGCGCGCCATCGGGAGCTTCGCGTCGACCTGGGCGAGACTCCACGAGATCTCCAAGCCGACGATCGCCGCTGTGTCGGGCTGGTGCCTGGCGGGCGGCATGAACATCGTGCTCAACGCCGACCTGATCGTCTGTGCCGAGTCGGCACGGTTCGGCTATCCCCCGTCGCGCGTCTGGGGTGTTCCGGAGGCGCCGTGGACATGGGTGGCACGGCTGGGTCTCGAGCGCGCCAAGCGGTTCATGCTCACCGGCGACGAGATCACCGGGCCCGAGGCTGTCGAGCTCGGCATGGTGCTCGAGTGCGTGGCCGACGACGACCTCGCCGAGCGTGCCGCCGCACTGGCCCGGCGGATCGCGCTCGTGCCCACGAACCAGCTCCAGATGATCAAGTGGTCGCTGAACGAGGTCGCCCGCACGATGTACGATCCGCAGGGGTCGCGCATGCTCGGAACGTTGTTCGACGGTGTGGCGCGCCACACCCAGGAAGGTCTCGACTTCGTAGCCCGTTCCGAGGAGGCCGGATGGCGTGCTGCGGTGCGCGAGCGCGACGAGCCGTTCGGTGACTACGGCGAGCGACGGTGACATGACGGGCGCGAGCGGACAGGACGACCAGGACGGACATCCCTGGTGGAGATCGGCGGTCGTGTACCAGATCTACCCGCGCAGCTTCCGCGACACGTCCGGCAACGGGATCGGAGACCTGCGTGGCGTGATCGACGGGCTCGGCCACATCGCCCGGCTCGGTGTCGACGCCATCTGGTTGTCGCCCGTCTTCCGGTCCCCGATGGTCGACCACGGCTACGACGTCAGCGACTACTGCGACATCGACCCTCTGTTCGGGAGCCTCTCCGACTTCGACGAGCTGGTCGAGAAGGCCCACGACCGCGATCTCCGCGTGATTCTCGACTGGGTGCCGAACCACACGAGCGACCAGCATCCCTGGTTCCTCGAATCGCGCTCATCGCGCGACAACCCGCGCCGCGACTGGTACTTCTGGCGCGACAGCGATCCCGACACGCCACCGAACAACTGGGTGCGTGCGTTCCCGTTCGGGGATCCCGCATGGTCCTACGACGACACCACCGGCGCCTGGTTCCTGCACCTGTTCAGCCCCGAGCAGCCCGATCTCAACTGGTCGAACCCCGACGTGCGCGCCGCCCTGCACGACACGCTCCGGTTCTGGCTGGCCCGCGGTGTCGACGGGTTCCGGATGGATGTCATCCACAACATCGGCAAGGATCCCGCCCTGCCCGACCTGCCCGATGACATCGCGGTGATTCCTGCCACCGCACTCATCGACGAGCCGGCCACGCACGACTACCTGCGCGAGATGCGCGCCCTGCTCGACGAGTACCCGAGCCGGCCGGTGATGCTCGGCGAGGTGTACCTGCTCGACACCGCTCAGGTCGCTCCGTACTACGGCGATGGCGACGAGCTGCACCTGTCGTTCAACTTCTCGCCGATGTTCAGCTTCTGGGACGCCGACATGTGGCGGCAGAACATCGCCACCACCGAAGAGCTGATCTCGGCAGCCGGGAACTGGCCGACGTGGGTGCTGTCGAACCACGACAACCCGCGGCACCGCACGCGCTACGGAGGCGACGAGTCGATCGCTCGCGCCGCCGCGGTCCTCCTCCTGACGCTGCGCGGAACGCCGTTCCTCTACGCCGGTGAGGAACTGGGCCTCGAGGACGCCGAGATCCCGCCCGAGCGGATCGTCGACCCCTCAGGCGGTCGCCGCGACGGGTGCCGTGCGCCCATTCCCTGGACGCCAGGCCCCGACCACGGCTGGGCCTCTGCCGATACGTGGCTGCCCTTCCCGCCCGACAGCGACCATCTCAACGTCGAGACCGAGGAGGGCGACCCGAACTCGATGCTCTCCTTCTACCGTGCGCTGCTGGCGGTGCGTGCCGGATCCGACGCGCTCCGCATCGGCGGGCTCGACCTGCTCGACGCCCCCGACGGCGTGGTCGTCTGGCGCCGGAGCCGCGGCGATGACGAGCGCCTCGTGCTGGTCAACTTCACAGCCGAGCCACGGCACGTCGACACCGCCGCCGGGCACGTTCTCGACATCTCCTCCCACCCGGAACACGACGCCGGGAGCACGTTCGACGGGTCGTTGCGCCCCCACGAGGCCGTGGTCCTGTCGCCGCCCCACTGACCGTTCCCCATCTCCCCGGTCGCCGCCACCGCCTCCCACCGAGATTGTGCGCTGGGGGGTCGTGTGACGCCCACGAACGCACAAACCCGGCCGGTGGAGGCCCGTGGACCGGCGGAGCCTGTGGGTCGGTGGGGGATCCGGCCCCGCGGGTACGTACCCTTCACGGCACCGAATCGGACGCTCTACTCCGGCGCTGCGGCGCGGAGCCCACACCACGAGCGAAAGGCAGCGACACATGGCGATGTCGGTGAGCGACACGATTCCCGGCGTGGCGGGCCTCGACGTGGCGCGCATCGAGGCCACCACCTGCGACGCCGTCATCGAGAAGGTCTGACCCGGCGCCCACATGACCGACGCCGAGGACGACGCGGGGGATGTCGCCGACCCGCAGGAGCTGACGCCCAGCCGGGCGGACCGACGCCAGTCGAAGCGGCGCCGGAAACGCCTGCTGATCGCCGGCGCCGTGGCCGTCGTCGCGATCGTCGGTGCCGGCGCCGCCGCGTTCCTGCTGCTCCGTGACGACTCCGGCGACGCCGTCGCCACCGGCACCGACCAGGCGTCGAACCAGCCCACCACGTCTTCTCCCGCGAACACGGATGAGGCGCCCACCAGCACCGAGGCACCTCCCCCGCCCTTCGAGGGATGGGTCGACCCGGCGTCGGTCGGTCAGCCGTTCCCCGGCGCGAGTGTCGACGGACTGCTCACGTTCCGGGGCAACCCGACACGCACCTACTACGGAAAGGGGCCCGTACCGTCGGCGCCACAGGTCCTCTGGAACTACCCCGACGGCGGCATGTGCGCCCTCTCGGTCGACAAGGGCGAGGAGATGCAGTGGTGCGGCACCGGTTGGACGGGCCAGCCGGCCGTGTTCGAGCGCGACGACCGCACGTGGGTCACGTTCGGCGCCTACGACCGCAACGTCCACTTCGTCGACGGGGAGACCGGCGCCGACATCCTTCCGCCGTTTCCCACCGGCGACATCATCAAGGGCTCGGTGAGCATCGATCCCGAGGGTTACCCGCTCCTCTACACAGGATCACGCGACAGCTTCTTTCGGATCCTGGCCTTCGACGGGACCGAGGCCCGCGAGCTCTGGAAGCTCCCGGCGAACTACGTGGGCGAGACGAAGTGGAACGACGACTGGGACAGCAGTCCCCTCATCCTGGGCGACTACCTCTTCGAGGGCGGCGAGAACAGCCGCTTCTACATCGTGAAGCTCAACCGTGGCTACGACGACAACGGGGCCGTGACCGTGGCGCCCGAGCTCGTCTTCCACGAGGCGGGGTGGGACGACGAGCTGCTGGCAGCGGTCGGCAGCGAGGTGTCGATCGAGAACTCGCTCACCGTCATCGGCGACACGCTCTACTTCGCCAACTCGGGCGGTCTCGTGCAGGGCTGGGACATCGGTGGGCTACGCACCGGATCGGGGCCACCGACGCGCGTGTTCCGCTTCTGGACAGGAGACGACACCGACGCCACCGTCGTGGCCGACGAACAGGGGATGCTCTACGTCGCCTCCGAGTGGGAGCGCCACAACGAGCGGGCGAAGGAGACGGGCCAGATGATGAAGCTCGACCCGGCGAAGCCCGACGACCCCCTGGTGTGGTCGCACACCGACCAGGGCGCCGAGAAGGCGGGGGTGTGGGGCACGCCGGGCGTCCACGAGGACCTCGTGATCTACACGACGTTCAACGGACGGGCGCTCGGCCTCGACCGGGCGACCGGAGACGTGCGCTGGGAGCTCACGATCCCACCGCCGCTCATGGGATCGCCCGTGATCGTCGACGGCGTGTGGCTCCAGGGGGACTGCAACGGGACCCTGCACGCCTACGACGTGAGCGACACGCATGCGTCGCCTCCGGAGCTGTGGTCGGTCCCGGTGGGTGGCTGCATCGAGTCGACGCCCGCCGTCTGGAACGGCCGCATCTACGTCGGCACGAGAGCCGGCCAGTTCCACGCCCTCGGCGACGGGTAGCGTCCTCCACCAGACCCCGAGCGTCGACCGGCAGGGCGGCAACGTGACAGCAGACGTGGCGACGACCACTCCGACACCGGCCACGGGCGACACGGACGCCGACGTCCTCGTGATCTTCGGGATCACGGGCGACCTCGCGAAGGTGATGACGTTCCGGTCGCTCTACCGCCTGGAGAAGCGCGGGCTGCTCGACCTCCCGATCGTCGGGGTGGCGTTCGAGGACTGGACCCTCGACCAGCTCGTGGAGCGTGCGAAGGAGTCGATCGTCGGGACGGGCGAGACACTCGACGACGACGTGTTCCAACGCCTCGCCGCCCGGTTCTCCTACGTGCAGGGCGACTTCGACGACGACGCCACCTACGAGCGGGTGCGCAACGCCATCAGCGACAGGAACGGCCCCGTCTTCTACCTCGAGATCCCGCCGTCGCTGTTCGGTCGGGTCGTGAAGGGGCTCGCCGGCGTGGGGCTCACGAAGACCGGACGGGTCGTCGTCGAGAAGCCCTTCGGCCACGACCTCGCCTCGGCACGCGCGCTGGCCGCCGAGCTGCACCAGTACGTCGATGAGAGCCGCCTCTACCGCATCGACCACTACCTGGGGAAGATGGGCCTGGAGGAGATCCTGTTCCTTCGGTTCGGCAACACCATGTTCGAGCCGATCTGGAACCGCAACTACATCCGCTGCGTGCAGATCACGATGGTGGAGAGCTTCGGGGTGGAGGACCGCGGCAGCTTCTACGACCCGGTCGGTGCTCTGCGCGACGTGGTGGTCAACCACCTCCTCCAACTCCTGGCGGCGGCTGCCATGGAGTCGCCGTCGCGAGGTGACCCCGAGACGCTGCGCTCCGCCGCCACGACCGTGCTGAGCGCCGTCGCTGAGGGTGACCCGAAGCACTACGTGCGTGGTCAGTACGACGGCTACCTCTCGACCAAGGGCGTCGCCGACGACTCGACCACCGAGACCTACGCCGCGCTGCGTCTCGACATCGAGAACTGGCGCTGGGCGGGCGTGCCGTTCTTCGTTCGCACGGGCAAGCACCTCGCGGAGACGCAGACGGAGCTGCGGATCGTGTTCGAGGAGTCGCCGCAGCTGGGTTTCGGACTGCGCCAACCCGGTGGTGAGCCCGACCAGCTCGTGATCCGCCTCGACCCCACGGCGGGCCTGCGGGTCATCGTGCAGGCGAAGCAGCCCGACGCCGACTCTCCCGAGGTGTTCACCCTCGACCGGCCGTTTGCCGACCCGGGAGAGGAGGCGCCCACGCCCTACGAGGTGCTGCTCGTCGCTGCCATGCAGGGTCAGACCGCGCGTTTCGCCCGCCAGGACACCGTGGAGGAGCAGTGGCGGATCGTGGCGCCGCTCCTCGACAACCCGCCGGCCGTCGAGACCTACAAGCCCGGCTCGTGGGGACCGACGTCCGCCGATGCCCTCGTCGACGACGACGGCGGATGGCGCGGCCCGTGGAGCTCCTGACGCTCCCCGGAGGGAATGGCTCGCCTCCGCGTGAGCGTTGATCAACACATGCAGGTCGACATCTTCTCCGACGTCATCTGCCCGTGGTGCTTCCTCGGGAGACGACGCTTCGAACGCGCACGCTCTCAGCTTCCCTTCGGTGACGACATCGAGGTCCGATGGCGCGCGTTCCAGCTGGATCCCGGTGCGCCGACCGAACCCGGGGATCTCCGAGCCGCGATCGAGCGCAAGTACGGAGCCGGCTCCTTCGACGCCATGACGGCACGCCTCGGAGCGCTCGGCGCCGACGAGGGGATCGCATACCGCTTCGACATCGCGCAACGCGTCAACACGCGCAAGGCCCACGAGCTGCTGGCCTGGGCCGCGAGCGTCGGGCTCGACGTACAGGACCGACTCTCGGAGCAGCTGTTCACGGCCTACTTCGAGCATGGCGCGAACGTTGCCGACCCCACGACGCTGTGCAAAGCCGCCGTCGACGCCGGCCTCGACGAGAAACGCGCGGCCGACGTGCTGGCCACCGGTGAGTTCGCGACGGAGGTCGACGCAGACATCCGTCGCGCGACCGAGCTGTCGATCACCGGTGTGCCCGCGTTCGTGGTGGGTGGTGCGGTGCTCATCCCGGGCGCCCAGGAGGTCGAGACCATGGTGACGCTCCTCACCCGGGCCCACGAACGCATCACCACCTGAGCCCGCACGCTTCGCGGGATGCCTCACCCGTCGGTTCGGATGATCGTGGTGTCGGGTGTGGCGTACTCGTGGAAGGCGCCCTCCAGGAGCTCCTCGATCTCGTCTCCCGTCACGAGACCCGGCAGAATTGACGGCGGGGCCCCGGATCCACGGGGAACCGCGCCGACAACGAGACATGCCGAGGTCGACACATGAAGGTGATCATCGTGGGTGGCGTCGCCGGCGGAGCGTCCTGCGCCGCCCGGCTGCGCAGGCTGGACGAGCACGTCGAGATCGTCATGGTGGAGCGGGGCCCCTACGTGTCGTTCGCCAACTGCGGGCTGCCCTACCACGTCGGGGGTGTGATCGAGGACGAGTCGGACCTGCTCGTCGCCAACGAGCGGGTCTTCCGCGAGCACTTCCACGTCGACTGCCGGACGAACTGTGAGGCGGTCGCCGTCGACGCTGCCAACAGGACGGTGGAACTGAAGGACCACACCACCGGTGAGGTGACCACCGAGTCCTACGACAAGCTCGTCCTGTCGCCGGGGGCTCCGTCGATCAGGCCCCCGCTGCCGGGGATGGACCTCCCCGGTGTGTTCTCGGTGCGGACCGTCCCCGACGCCCGCGAGATCCGCCGGTGGATCGAACGCGGGACGAGCTTCCTCAGGGGGATGGAGGGCTACTCCGGCTTCCAGACCGTGCGGCCCACGACCCGTGCCGTGGTCGTCGGCGGCGGGTTCATCGGCCTCGAGATGGCCGAGAATCTCGCCAAGCGGGACTTCGACGTGACCGTCATCGAGATGGCCGACCAGGTCCTGGCACCACTCGACCCGGAGTACGGGCGCCTCGTTGCCGACTTCCTCGAGAGCAAGGGTGTCCACGTCGTTCTCGGTGACGGCGTCGAGAGCTTCGAGCAGCAGGGTGACAACGAGGCGCTGTGCGTGCGCACGAAGTCGGGTACGCAGTTCCCGGCCGACCTCATCATCGTGGCGCTGGGCGTCCGGCCCGACACGACCCTCGCCGAGAGCGCCGGGATCGAGATCGGCGACCTCGGCGGCATCCGGGTCGACGAGCACATGACGACGAGCGACCCGAACATCCTCGCCGTCGGCGACGTCGTCGAGGTGAAGGACTTCGTCACGGGCGGGTGGAGCCTCGTCGCACTCGCCGGGCCGGCCAATCGCCAGGCCCGCATCGCCGCCGACGTGATCGCCGGGCGCGACTCCACGTTCCGGGGAACCCAGGGCACGGCGATCATCGAGCTGTTCGACGCGGCGGTCGCCTGGACGGGGGCGAGCGAGAAGACACTCCGGCGCGTCGGCGACACCGACTACGAGAAGATCTACCTCTACCCCAACTCGCACGCCGGCTACTTCCCGGGCGCCAAGCCGATCGCGTTGAAAGTCATCTTCCGGAGATCGGACGGGCGGATCCTCGGCGCGCAGGCCCTCGGTGAGGACGGCGTCGACAAGCGCGTCAGCGACCTGGCCCTGGCGATCCAGCTCGGCGCCACCGTCTACGACCTCGAGGAAGCCGAGCTCTGCTACTCACCGCCGTTCGGCAGCGCCAAGGACCCGATCAACTTCGCCGGTATGGTCGCTGCGGGCGTGCTGCGGGGCGACATGCCGATCGAACACTGGGACGCACGCGCGGACGGCGTCCTCCTCGACGTCCGCCAGCCCGCCGAGCTGGCCGTCGAGCACGTACCCGACACGATCAACATCCCACTCGGCCAGCTGCGCGATCGTCTCGACGAGCTGCCGCGCGACCGGGAGATCGGCGTCATCTGCCGGTCCGGCCAGCGCGCCTACACCGCGGTGCGCTGCCTCGCCCAGAACGGCTTCGACGCCCGCGTCGTCTCGGGCGGCATGCTCTCCCACGCCATCCTCTCCCCGGAGACCCACGTCCGGGACGCCCCGGTCTGCACGTGATCCCCGGGTCGGCCTTTTGACCTCCGGCGTCCGGGTGTAGCGTGAGTTAGCACGACTAAGTAATGACGGACGGCACGGGGTTGCGATGAGCGGTTCGGACACGACGGCCACGCAGACCAAGACCTCCTTTTGCCGCTTCTGCCACACCTTCTGCGGGATGCAGGTCGACGTGGTCGGCGGTCAGGTGGTGGCCGCCCGTGGCGATCCCGACAATCCCGTCTCCCGGGGCTACACCTGTCTCAAGGGCCGTGCGGAGCCCGAGCGGATCAACCACCCCGACCGCCTACGCGTCTCGAAGAAGCGCACGGGCCCGAAGGGGGGTGAACCCCGGTGGGTCGACATCACCGCGCCGGACGCTCTCGACGAGATCGCCGAGCGGCTGGCCGACATCGTCCAACGCCACGGGCCCGACGCGGTGGCCGTCTACGTGGGCGACGGCGCACACCGAACATCCGCCGGCGGGCCTCCGTTGGTGAGCCGGTGGCTCGAAGGGCTCGGGTCGCGCCGCATGTACACGTCGTTCACCATCGACTCACCCAGCATGATCGTGGCCGCTACCCGACTGTTCGGATCCCCGCTGCCGTTGCAGCTGCTCGACATCGACCACGCTGATGTTGCGATGTTCGTGGGCACCAACCCGGTGGGCTCCCACTTCATGAGCATGCCCCAGTCGGATCCCCGCCGGCGGCTCCAGGACGCCCGCAAGCGAGGGATGCAACTCCTCGTCATCGACCCTCGCCGCACCCAGACTTCGCGTCTGGCCGACATCCACCTCCAGGTGCGCCCCGGTGAGGACGCCACTCTGCTCGCCGGGATGATCAACGTCATCATCGAAAACGGCCTCGTCGACCACGCGTACGTCGCGGCCCACGCGAGCGGGCTCGAGGACCTGACCGACGCCGTTCGTCCGTTCGATCTCGACTATGTCGCCCGGCGCTCCGGCGTGGCTCCGGAACTCGTGGAGCAGGCCGCCACGGTGTTCGCAACCGCGCCCAGCGGTGGAGCCACCAGCGGGACGGGCCTGCACATGGCCCGCCACCAGAACCTGTCCACTCAACTCGTGATGACCCTCAACGTGCTCTGCGGGCGATACGACCGCCGTGGCGGCCTGACCCGCCATGCCGGAGCGCTCAACTTCGAACTCCCCGACTTCGACGGTCCCATCACCACCAACGGCTACTCCGGGCCGAAGTCGCGCATCCGGGGCATCGAGGGCTCCTTCAACTACCTCGGCTTCTTCGAGGAGATGCCCACCAACACCCTCACCGACGAGATCCTGACGCCCGGCATCGGCCAGGTCAGGGCGCTCATCGTGCACGGCGGCAACCCGGCGCTGGTCTTCGCCGATGCCGAGTCCACGACCCGTGCAATGCAGGAACTGGAGCTGCTCGTTGTGGACGACCTGTTCATGAGCTCCACCGCTCGCCACGCCGACTACGTGATGGCCGTGAAACATCCCTTCGAGCGGGTGGACGTCACCAAGCTGATGGATGCGTCGTACCCGTTCCCGTTCAGCCAGTACACCGACGCGCTGGTCGACGGGCCCGAGGGTGTGATCGACGACTGGGAGATCTTCTGGGGCCTGGCGCAACGACTCGGCTTCCGCATCGACCTCCCGGGCATCGACATGGACCGCAAACCGACGGCCGACGAGATGATCGACGCGCTGCACTCCGACTCCCGGATCCCCATGAGCGACATTCGTCGTCACCCCGAAGGAAAGGTCTGGGGTGAGCGCGATCCCCTGGTCGGTGGCATCGTCGGCTACATGTCGGGGCACGCCGAGCAGCCGATGGCCGTCGGACATCCCGAGGTGGTCGCCGAGCTGGCCGAGGTGCTGGTCGAGCCCATCACCGGAACGGGCGGATACCTCGCCCACGAGACCTTCGCCTTCCGGATGATCACGTACCGCATGAAGGAGGTGTACTGCACCCAGGGCCAGAACCTTCCGTCGTTGGCCGCACGCCGGCGCTACAACCCTCTGCTGATGCATCCCGCGGCAATGGCCGACATCGGCGTCGGCGCCGGGGAGACCGTGGTGGTGCGCAGCGGCTTCGGTAGCGTCGAGGCGATCGTGGAGCCCTCCGACGACCTGGCACCCGGCACCGTCGCCCTGGCCTTCGGTTGGGGCGGCCCCGACGACGAGGGAGTCAACGTGCAGCACCTGATCCCCGACGACGAGCTGTTCGACCCGGTCACCGGGCTCGCACTGCAGAGCGCGGTCCCCGTGAACATCCATCCGAGCGCGGACTGATGCGAGAACGAGCACCCGCAGCCGATGTCACGACGGTCGCGGTGAACGTCACCTCGGCAACCCGACGGGGAGCTCTCCGTCCGTTGCGGTCGTAGTCACATGCCCGGAGTGCTCCCCGGTCGGGTTCGCCAGAACGGCTACGTGGTGAACGATCTCGATGCCGCACTCGCCCACTGGATCGACGTGCTCGGTGTCGGGCCGTGGTTCACGATCCGGAATCTGGTGCTGGATCCGAGCGAGTACCGCGGCGACGCAGTCTCCACCGAGATCAGCCTGGCTGTCGCCAACAGCGGAGAGCTGCAACTCGAGCTGATCCAGGTGCACGACGACTCTCCGTCGTGCTTCCGTGAGTTCCTCGACGAGGGCAACGAAGGTCTTCACCACCTCGCGTGGTGGACCGACGACTTCGAGGGCACCCTCGGGCAGGCCGAGGCCGCGGGGTGGGACGTGATCCAGTCCGGCGACCTGATGGGCACCCGGTTCTGCTACTTCGACACGCAGACACACCCGGGAACGGTTGCCGAGCTCATGGAACTCAACGACATGAGCCGTTGGCTCGCCACGCAGGCCCGCGAAGCTGCCGACGGGTGGGACGGCACGACCGATCCGGTCCGCGCACTCGGCTGAAGCACTGGGACGCGCGAGGGGCTGCGGCTCCGGGTCAGCCGGCTCGGAACGGCTCTGCGTCGTCGCAGCGCCGGACCATCACGTCTCGGGAAGCCAGTTGGCGTGGAAGCCGAGGGGGACGCGGCGCCGCATCTGAACTCGGGCCACGGGCTCGGCGCCGATGTCGCGGGCGTCGAGTACGACGAGCTCACTTCGGCCGGTGGCTTCGTCGGTCACGAAACTGAGCAGCCAACCATCGTCCTCGGCGGTGCCGTCGGGATCGGGAGCGAAGACATGCTCACCGCTCGTCGACGTGCGGTTGTAGAGGTGCGACAGGGAGTCGCCGGTCTCGAGGTCGTACTTGACGACCCCGTGGAAGGAGAAGTCGAACTCCGGGCTGCGTTGTGGGCAGAGGTACCCGAAGCGGTGCTGCCTCGTGGCGAACTCGTCGTTGATCCTCGGGAACTCCCCCGAGCGGTCGTCGGTCTGCTCCTCGGTGACGGTGCCCGCCGCGAGATCGATCGTCCAGTGCCACGGCATCGGATCCGCGACGGCAGTCGGATCCTGGAACTCGAATCCACCCGGCATCCTCGTCATACGCGGTCCGAAGATCTCGATTCGGTCTCCGGTCTCCCACGCATTGAAGAAATGCACGACGTAGCAGCTGTCGATCTCGAACCAGCGCACGTCGTCGGAATGACCGTTGCGCGAGATGACACCGATCCGGGTCCCGTTGTCGGGTTGCCAACGAACCACGGGTCCGCCGGCCATCAGCGACTGGACATCGAAGACCGCTGGTGAGTCGATGAAGACCGCGTGGTTCGCGGTGACGACGAAGTCGTGCATCATCACCGGCGCGGGAAGGTCGATGTCGACACTGCGCACCAGCGCGCCGCCGGCGTCGACAACATGGTACCGGAGGTAGGGCGGAAGTCCGCTGTAGCCGAAGAACAGCATCTCACCCGTGTCGGTGTCGATCTTCGGGTGTGCGGTCATCCCGCCGGCCAGTCGGCCGTCGAAGTCGTACTCGCCGATGGTGTCGAGCTCCCGGGTCATCTCCGTCGGCTTGCTGACCTCGAGCAACGCGAGGTGACGACCGGCGTGGCGGACGAAATGCGTGTTGGCGACGTTCTTGACGCTTCCGGCTTCCTCGATGACGCCGTCCTCGGGACTCCGGAACTCACCGAGGCCGCCGTAGCAGGACCGTCCACGCCTGCGCTCTGCCAGCAGGCCCTTCGATTCGACCCAGCGGTTCCGGTAGCGGGCCCGACCCTCGTCGAGGTACACCGCGTGCACCATCCCGTCGCCGTCGAAGGGGTGGTACCGACCGGTCGGCGCGAACTGCGGGTTCGGGCCGTTGCGGGTGAACATCCCGCGCAGACCCTCGGGGATCTCGCCCACGACCTCGAGGTCCCCGTCGTCGCGCTCGTCGGTGACCGGTTCCATCAGACCCTGGAGGAACGGGCCGGTGAACGTTTCGGTCGTCGTCATGACCTGGTAGGTTAGTCGAACTAAGTGAGGTGGGCCGAAGGGCTGCGGGGGATCCCGCCCGGGGAGGTCGGGAACCGCCGCCGGGGGAAGCGCTAGCTTCCTGTCGGGGCACCGACGACAGGGGAGACGTGGGATGCAGGCTGCAGTCGAGGTGCGTTCGGGGTCGCCGAGCACGGAGTCGTCGAACGCGGAGTCGTCGAACACGGAGTCGCCCACGTCGGGACCGCTGCCGCAGGCGCCACGGCCCCCGACGCCCGTCGCGCACCGACCGACGGGCGGTATCGCCTACAACTACGGCCTCCAGGCGATCATCGACATGGCGATGTCGCAGCGCATGATCGCGCAACGGGGCGGGCCGATGGTTCAGTTCAGCCTCGTTCCCATGATCCGTCTCGCGGCCGACGACGCCGAGGAGGTCGACCGCGCCTATCTCGAGATCCGCTCGCGGCGCGAGAAGATCCGACTCTGGGACTCACCTCGCGAACGCTGGCGCAAGAACTACGGAAACTTCGTCCGTGAGATGGAATGGGCGCTGCTCGAGCTGCGCAGGTACTTCCCGCAGGAGCAGTACGAGGAGATCGTGATCGGCACGGGTGCCGCACTCGCACGACAGGACTCCCAAAAGGAGATCGACTTCCTCAACAAGCAGGCACAGAAGGCGGAGGCACAACGCCGGCGCAACCCGGGAAAGCAACCCCGGAACACCCGGTGGCGCGAACTGCTGCTCAAGATCCTCGATCCGGGTCGGTTCTCCGCCTTTCTCGTCGGGGAATCCGAGATCACCGAGATGGACCCGGAAGCGGGAACGGCCGTGATGGAGGTCCCCAACTGCGCCTGGCACACCTGCGGGGATCCCGATTCGCTGCCGAACCCCGACGCGCTGCCCGAACAGGGATGCCTCCTGATCTGCAAGGGGGTCTTCGAGCGTCTCTTCGACGGCACCGAGGGGATCAGGATGGAATTCGACCCGCACCTCCCGGAGACGTCCTGCACGATTCGTCTCCGGTCGTAGGCGCCGCGCTCGAGACGTCTACTCGCCCAGATACTGTCGCTCGACGCGGTCGAGCGCCCGTGCGGTCATCCCCGGCATGATGCGCTTGGAGTAGTAGGTCAGCCACGCCACCGGAGTCACCGGTACGACGGCGCGGTTCTTCGCCACCGCCCGGAACACGGCCCGGGCCACTCGATCGGCGCTCACACCCCTCTTCCTGTTCTCGGCGCGGATGCGGTCGCCGTAGGTGCCAGCGAAACGACCCCGCTCGGGCATCTCCTTGACAATGGCCGTACGGATCGGGCCCGGGCAGACAACGCTCACGCCGATCCCGTGTCGCGCGAGTTCGGCTCTGAGGCTCTCGGAGTAGCCGACGACCGCGAACTTGGCTGTCGAGTACGCGGCGAATCCCTCCATCGCCGCATAGCCGTCCATCGAGGCGATGTTGACGACGTGGCCGCCCCGGTCGCGCTCACGCATCGCGGGGCAGAACGCGCTGCAGTTGTTGATGACGCCCATGAGGTCGATCCCGAGAACCCACTCCCAGTCCTCGGGTGTCGTCTCGAGGGCGCTGGCGGCGAGCGTCACGCCGGCGTTGTTGACGAGGACGTCGAGCGCAGCGACCCGGTCGTGGACACTGTCCGAGAACCGGTTGACCGATGCCGTGTCCGACACGTCGGCCTCCTCGGCGATCACGTCGACGCCGCGCTCCCGCAGCGCCTGTTCGGCCGCCGCCAGGCGCGCCGGGTCGATGTCGCAGATCGCCACGTTGGCGCCCCGGCGGGCCGCGTGGTGCGCGATCGCCGCACCGATGCCGCTTCCGGCCCCCGTGACACCCACCCAACGACCGACGAGTTCGTGCTCCTGCATGGGCGCTCCATCCGACGCTTGCGTGACTTAGTCACGCTAACCTACTGTACGTCGACGGCCGGGATGCCGTGGCCCCGACATCGCAGGGGCGAGGGAGAACGGGGACATGACAACCGAGACCACCCGCACGGAGCACCCCTCGGCGCCCTTCACCGTCGACACGGCGCGAGACATGTTCTCGTTTCGCGGCAAGTCGCCGACCGGTGAGGGCGTCGACGTGTCGATCGTCCGCAGGCACTACCACCCGGAGGTGCGCTTCCGCGACGCCATCCAGGAGATCCACGGTCGGGACGCCGTGATCGAGATGCTGTTGCGCTTCCCGCAGCGCTGTCAGGAGTTGCGCTGCACGGTCCACGAGGCGATGCAACAGGGCAACGTGATCGTCGTCGAATGGACCACCGAGACGGTGATCCGCGATCGGATCCCGGCGCTCGTCAACGAGGGGATCACGAGACTTCGCCTCGACGACGACGGCATGGTCATCGACCACCGCGACTACTTCGATCTCTGGGGCGACATGATCGACGCCTTCCCCGGGGTGTCCAAGGTGTACCGCAAGCTCGTCAGCCACATGGAGTGATCGAGCCGTG
Organism: Acidimicrobiia bacterium; assembly: GCA_041394025.1. Lineage (NCBI taxonomy): Bacteria > Bacillati > Actinomycetota > Acidimicrobiia > Acidimicrobiia bacterium. Next base: position 738,206 of record JAWKJA010000003.1, read on the forward strand.
CCACACGCCTTCGTAACCGGGGCTTCGGGGTTTGTCGGCTCCGAGGTCGCGATCCAACTCTGTGACGCGGGGTGGAAGGTCACCGCTTCCCGTCGAGCCACCTCGAACACCGACGCCCTCGCCGATTACGACGTCGAGTGGGTGGAGACCGACATCCATGACGCCCCCCGGGTCACCGCAGACATGCCCGATGCTCTGGACTGCGTGTTCCATGTCGCAGGAAACAGCACGTTCTGGCCCCGGGAGTTCGAAACGCAGTACCGCGACAACGTCATCGGTACACGGTCACTCGTGACCGCCGCGCTCGAGACCGGCGCGAAACGCTTCATCTACACGTCGAGCGGCGCGGCCTACGGCCAACAGGACGAGCCCCTCCGCGAAGACCTGCCCTCCAAGGCCCTGGTCTCACCCGTCAACTACGACCGCACGAAGTGGCTGGCCGAGAACGAGGTTCGTGCGGGCGTCGAGAAGGGCCTCGACGCCGTCATCCTCAATCCGGCGGCCGTACTCGGACCACGAGATCCGAACTTCACGATCCTGTTCGAGCAGATCGCCGCGGGCAGGCTGCCGGCGGTGATGCCCGCGCGCACCTCGTACTGTCATATCCGGGAGGTCGGCCGTGCCCACCTTCTCGCCTACGAAAAGGGTCGAACCGGCGAGAACTACCTGCTCGGCGGACCGAACGCCTCGCAGCTCGAGTTGGCTCGGGTGATCGCGGAGGTCGCAGGCTCGAAGCCACCGAGGTACGAGATCCCGGGTTCGGTGTTCTACGCCGTGGGTGCCGCGCTCGAGCTCGTCGCCGCGATCACCGACCGACCGCCCCGGCTCTCGCGCACGTTCGCGAAGGCCTTTCGGCACTGCTGGTACACCTGTTCCGACAAGGCGATCGACGAGCTCGGCTACGACCCACCTTCGATGCGGGAGATCGCCGAGGACACTCTCGAGTGGCTGCGTGCCGAGCAGAAGTCACCGGCCACCTGATTCGGGATCAGACGAGGAACGAGGAGCAGAACATGGGAGACCGACTCGACCTTCCCAGGGGTCTCACGGCCGCGGACGAAGGGCGCCATGCGCCACCAGCGGGCGCAACAGGCCTCTTCGGCGACACGCTCTGGGTGAGCGTGGTCGACCCGGAGGCCAACGTCTTCGGTGTGCTCCACTGGCACCTGACGAACCAAGGCTTCGGGCGCCACGAGTGCTACTTCGTGATCGACGGCGTGCAGCAGTCCTACGCTCTCCGGGCGCCGCTCGATCCCGAGCCCGACGCCGGACCCTGGACCGACGGCACGCTCAGCTACGAGGTCGTCGACCCGTTCGAGCACATCCGGATCACCATGGATGGTCCCCGGTACGGATTCGACCTCGACTTCAAGGCCCGTTTCGCCGCCTTCGACTACCACGACTCGGTGCGCGGCGACCCACTGGCGGTTGCCTTCCCGTTCCACACCGGCCACTACGAACAGGCCATGAACTGCACCGGGACCTTCGAGATCCGCGGTGGGCCGGCCGCGGGCGAGCAACGCGAGATCGACTGCTGGTCGCACAGGGACCACACATGGTCCGATCGCTTCGCCGAGGAGCCGGAGTGGCAGCTCGGCGAGGGAAATCTCCCCGGGCACTTCTGGCCGTCGATCCAGCTCCCCGACCGCCACATCAACGTCTTCGGCTTCTACTTCCAGGCGAAGATGGACGCCGAGAACGAGGAGGCCAGCATCGGTGGCTTCGAATCGACGGAGAAGGGCAGCCGCCCGATTCTCAATGCGGCCGCCGAGATCCTCGACACCGCCGCCGACGACGTGCGCGACGCGCGTGCCTTTCGGTACGAGATCACACTGCCCGACGGCGAGATCATCCATGTGCGCTCGACCAGGAAGCACGGTCAGATCAAGCTGTGGCTCCGGGGTGAGAACGAACTCGAGAACCGGATGGACTGCTACGAGCCGTTCGTCGACTGGGAGGTCGAGGAGACCGGTGAGACCGGCACCGGAGTCGCCGAGTACAGCATCTTTCCACCCCTGCCACAGTGGCTGGTGTGAGGATCGCAGGAGCAGCCATGGAGCGATTCAACGGGAAGGTCGCCTGGGTGACCGGTGGCGCATCGGGAATCGGGCGTGCCGCGGCCATCCGGTTCGCGCAGGAAGGTGCCAGGATCGCGATCAGTGATCTCGACGAGAAGGGCTCCGACGCCACCGTCACACTGGTCGAGGAAGCCGGAGGAACGGCGTTGAGCGCCCCCTGCGACGTGCGGAGTCTCGCCGACTGCACCGACGCGGTCGCCCGGATCGAGAAGAGCTGGGGCCGCCTCGACCATGTCTTCGCCAACGCCGGCGTCGTCGGCGCCGGTGGCGTCGAGCACGTGAGCGAAGAGGACTTCATCTCGGTGATCGACATCAACCTCAACGGGGTCTTCCGCACGGTGAAGGCCGCACTCCCCGCACTTCGGCGTGCCGGCGGCGGGTCGATCGTCATGACCTCCAGCGTCGAAGGCCTGGTCGGCAACGCGATGATCCCCGCCTACAGCACCGCGAAGACCGCACTCGTGGGACTGTGCCGGTCACTCGCCCAGGAGGGCGCGCCCGACATCCGGGTGAACTGCGTCCACCCCGGTTACATCGAGTCCCCGATGACCGAACCGGTCGCCGAGATGGCGCCCGAGTTCAAGCAGGAGTGGGCCGACAAGGCGCCCCTCGGACGGGTGGGCACGGTCGACGACGTGGTAGGGGTCGTCCTCTTCCTCAGCAGCGACGACGCCTGCTTCGTCACGGGTGAGGGGATCAGCGTCGACGGCGGAGTCATGGCGGTCCGCTGACCATGGACGACACCGAAGAGGTCCGCGACCGACTCGCAATCGCCGATGTCCTGCTCCGTTACGGCAGCAGCCTGGATGAACGCGACTGGGATCGCCTCGAGACGTGCTTCATTCCCGAGGTCACCGGTGTTCTCGCGGGTGGCGATCGGCTCGTCGGCTACGAGGCGATCGTCGACGCCATACGCGTCGCGCTCGAGCCCTACGAGTCGACCCACCACGTCATCACCAACGCCGAGACGGACATCGACGGCGACAGTGCCCGGCTGCGCGCCAACCTGATCGCCACTCACATCCTCGAACAGGGCCCCTTCGTCGTCGGCGGTGTGTATCGGGAGGAGTTGGTCCGCACCTCCGACGGGTGGAGGATCTCGCACCACCAGCTCGAGGCCCTCTGGTTCGAGGGGCCCTGAGTTCGGTCGGGCCACCCGGTCGGGCCACCCGGTCGGGCCACCCGGTCGGACCACCCGGTCGGGTCACCCGGTCACGTGAGGATCTGATCCGACCACTTGGGGCCGACGCTCTCACCCCCGTCGACGGTGATCGCCTGACCGGTGACGAACTCACCGTCGTCGCTCGCGAGCCAGGCGGCCGTCGCGGCCACATCGTCGGGTCTGCCCGCTCGGGGATACGGCCGTACGGCGGCGATGACCTCGGCGATGGAGTCGGCCTCCTCGGGACCCACGCCCACCGCACCGAGGACGAGCGGCGTGACGATCCCGCCCGGACAGATGGCGTTCACACGGATCCGTTGCTCCCCGAGCTCGAGGGCGACGCGCTGCGTGAGGTGGACGACACCCGCCTTTGCCGTTCCGTAGACGTGCGGGCCGTTGCCGGGGGCGTGGGCGGCAATGCTCGCGGTGTTGATGATCGACCCGCCGTCACGCTGGGCGACGAGGACCCGCCCGGCGTGACGTATCCCGAGGAAGGTGCTCCGCAACAGCAGGTTGATCGTCGCATCCCATTCGTCCGCCGTGATGTCGAGGATCGAACCACGGGCACCGACGGCACCGGCATTGTTCACCATGATGTCGAGACGGCCGAACTCCTCCGTCGCACCCTCCACGAGCGCGGCGATCTCGTCCTCACTCGTCACATCGCAGTGGCGGTACAGCGCGTCGTCTCCGAGGGAGCCGGCAACTGCCTCGCCCTCCTCGTCCGAAATGTCGCCGATCACGACCCGCGCACCATCGGCGACGAACCGGCGGGCGATAGCCGCACCGATACCGCTCGCACCACCGGTGACCACGGCGATCTTTCCTTCGAGCCTGCTCACGTACTCTCCTCACACTCGGAACCTGTCACGTCGGTGTCAGTTCTCGGCGACAAAGGGACCGACCCCCCGCTCGATGGCCCCGAGCAAGCGATCGCGCAGAACGTGCTTCGTGACCTTCCCGCTACCGGTCATGGGGATCGCATCCGGGGCCAGGACGAGAACCGCCTTCGGACGCTTGTACCCGGGTAGTTCGGTGCGACAGAAGTCGGTCACCGTGGCCTCGTCGAGCGAGTCGACAGGCTCGGTGACGAGTGCCGCACCGACGACCTCGCCCTTGTCCTCGTCGGTGAGAGCGAACACGTAGGCGGCGTCGACACCGGGGATTCCGACAAGCGTCGCCTCGACCTCGGCCGGGCTCACGTTGATGCCACCGGTCTTGATCACGTCCGTGCGCCGCTGTTCGAAATGCACACGGCCGTCGGCGTCGATGAAACCCAGATCACCCGTGGGGAAGAAGCCCCTGGCGTCGAAGGTCGTCGTCGGATCGACCTTGTCGTAGCCGCGCATGACGCTCGGACCCCTCACATGGAACTCTCCCGTCTGCTCATCGGGTAGCCGCTCACCTGTTTCGGGGTCTCGGACCTCGATCTCGTTTCCGGCGAGGAGATGGCCCTGCGTGTTCAGGCGGATGTCGAGCGGTTCATCGGCCCGGGTGCAGGAGAACGCGGTGGCGGTCTCGGTCATCCCGTACATGTTGACGCCGCCGAGGCCGTCGGTCGGGGGCGTCTCGCAGAGCACGTCGTAGGGGCCGGTCCCCTTGTGGAGACGGCTGTGGTCGCGCGTGCTCCAGTCGGGGTGTTCGACGAGTTGGTTGAGCTGGTGCAGCCACAGATGCCAGGTCGTGGCCCGCTCGCGCTCGATCAGCTCGAGCGCGACGCCGGCGTCGAAGCTGGGTTGGAGGATCAGGGCGGCACCGTGGGAGAGCGTGCCCACCATGACGTTGATGCACCCGGCGGAGAAGAAGAGCGGGAAGTAGAACCAGACCACGTCGTGCTGGTCGAGGCCCTGGTAGTCGCCGATGCGGGCACCGTTCCCGGCGATGGCGCGGTGCGTGTGCAGCACACCCTTCGGTCGGGCCGTCGTCCCCGACGTCGTGAGCAGATAGCACTCATCATCGGGACCGACCGCGTCCTGGAGGGCGCGTACCTCCGAGTCGGGTACGTCATCACCCGACGCGAGGAACTCGTGCCACGTCCGGATACCCGCCGGGAGCACCTCCTCCCCACGAACGACGACGCTGCGCAGCACGGGGAGCTGCTGCGAGGACAACCGACCGGATTCGGTCGCCGTGATGTCGGGGACGATCTCCACGAGCATGCGCAGGTAGTCGTTGTCGAGGAACCGCGCCGACATGAAGAGGTGCTCGACATCGCCGTGAGCGAGCTGGTAGGCGAGGTCGTCGCGGTGGACGAAGGTGCTGACCGGCACGAAGAGCGCTCCGATGGACGTCGCGGCGAGGGCGAACGCCACCCAGTGCGGATCGTTCTCCATGAGCAGCGCGACGCGGCTGCCCTTTTCGACACCGGCAGCTACGAGCGCCCGGGCGTAGCGATCCGAGAGGAGGGCGAGGTCGCGGTAGCTGTACTGCGCATCGAGCGTGATGAGCGCGCGGCGTTCACCGTACGCCTCGACGCTGCGATGCAGGAGGTCGGGCAGCGACGTCGGCTGGTCGTCCGGGACGTCGCGCCCGACCGTGGGCTCAGACAAGAACGCCCTCATCCTTCAGTCTCACGGTCTCGTCGTGATCGAGACCCAGCAGATCGCGGCAGACGTAGTCGTTGTGCTCGCCGAGCCGGGGAGTCGGGCGGATGAGCGCGGGGGGTGTGCGCGTGAGCAACCACGGCGTGGCGTAGATCGTGCAGGGGTCGAAACCCTCGAACTCGTGCCACAGGGTGAAGCCGCGGGTCTTCCAGTGCGCATGCTCGTTGCGCTCCTCGAGCTCGAGCACGGGTGCCGCGGCTATGCCTGCCGCGAGAAGCCGTTCGACCGCCTCGTCGCGCTCGAGCGTTGTCGCCCACTCCGAGATCGCCTCGTCGATCTCGGCTGTCCGTGACCGCCGCCCCTCCGGAGTCGTCAGTGCATCGTCGGCGACCCACTCGCTTCGACCGACGACATCGACAAGCGCCTTCCATTCACTGTCGTCACGTACGGCGAGTGCGAGCCAGCGGTCCTCGCCGGCGGTGGCGTAAAGCCCGTGCGGGCAGTACCAGGAATGCGAGTTCCCCTGCGCGCCGGCCACGCGACCGGTGAGCTGGAACTCGAGGAGCGGCTGCCCCATCGTCGCGGCCGCGCAGTCGATCTGGCTGACGTCGACGAACTGACCCTCACCCGTGCGGTCACGGTGCTCGAGTGCCGCGAGCGCGCCGATCACGGCCTGGACCGACATCGAGGTGTCGCCGAGGCCGAACGGGAGGAGGCCGGTGCTGACGCCTGCTTCGGGATAGCCGACCATGAGCTCGAGACCCGAGTACCCGGTCGCTATCGACGCGAACCCCCGCATGCCGCGCAGGGGACCCCTCTGGCCCGCCATGCTCATCGAGACGACGACGAGTTCGGGATTCGCCTCCCGCAACTCGTCGTAGCCGAGCCCGTTCTTGGCCATCTTGCCGGCTGCGAAGTTGTCCATGACGACGTCGGCGGTCTTGGCGAGCTCGCGGGCGAGCCGGGCACCCTCGGGTACGGCGACGTTGATCGTCGTCGACATCTTGGAACGGTTGTTGTGGCAGAAGAAGTTCGACGTGTAGTCGAGGAACCGCATCAGGTCCTGACGCTTCGAGGTCTCGACGCGGATCACCTCCGCACCCATGTCCGCCAGCAGTTGTCCGGCCATCGGCCCTGCCCAGTTCCAGCCGAAATCGAGCACGCGGACGCCCTCGAGTGCCCCTGCCGGTTGCTCACCGGGCGCCAGGGTGACCGGTGCCGGCACGTCACCGGCCATCGGCTCGGCGCGAAGCGCCGGGCCGCGACCGTCGATCGCGGTGGGCGAGCCGGAGAGCCTGTAGCCCGGCTTGGGGATGCGGACGTCCGACTGTCCGAGGGTGATGGAGGCCCAGAGGTCCCGGAACGCGAACTGTTCGCTGTCCAGCACCTCTTCGACAGTCTGTGCAACGCCCATGACGATGCTCTCGGCAGCGGCCATCTCGAGCAGTTCGGCGCGCGAGTAGCACTTCAACCACTCCTGGAAGTGGCGGTGGGCCGGCTCGGAGTCGACGAGCCCGAGGTAGATGGAGTTCCGCGCCTCGTCCTTGGCCCACTTCGGGTTGTCCATGAGGTCGAGGAACGCCTCCCACTGCTTGGGGGTCGTCGATGCGATGCACACGAACCCGTCGGCGCACTCGAAGAATCCCGAGGGGTAGGGCGCGCCACCGAGCAGGCTCCCGTGCCGGGCCCACTTGTTGCCGTTCTTGGCCGTGACGTTGTGCATGCCCCCGACGAGGTAGCCCATGACCTGGGCCGAGGAAACGTCGATCCCCTGCCCTCTCCCCGAGCTGCGCCGCTCGCGCAACGCACAGAGCGCCGCGGCGGCACCGTGGAACCCGGCCTGGTAGTCGGCCTGTTCCCACGGAATGCGCAGTGGGCGCTGATCCTCGGAGCCCAACCCGAGCACCAGTGAGCTCGCCGCCTGGGCGGTGAGGTCCGTGCCCGGCCGGTCGGCCCACTCGCCGGTCCGGCCGTAGGGTGAGAGAGACACGGCGACCAGATGGGGATGACGCGTCCCGACGGCGGCGAAGTCGAGCCCGAACCGGTCACGATCGCCGGGTTCGAGGTTCTCGACGAGCACATCGGAGCCCGCGAGCTGTCGGTGCAACCAGTCGAGACCCTCGTCCGTGTCGAGATCACACGTGGCGCCCTGCTTGCCCGCGTTCACGAAGTGGAAGAGACCGCTCTCCTCGGGATCGGCTGTGTCACCCGGGAACGGACCGACGCGACGTGACGGGTCACCGGCCGGCGACTCGACCTTGAGGACATCGGCGCCGAGGTCGGCCAACAGGCGCGCGCAGAACGGCGCCGAGACCTGGTTGCCGAGCTCCACGACGCGAAGCCCGTCGAGTGCGCCCGCCATCACGTCGCCGTTCCGTCATCGACGGCATCGACGGCATCGACGGCGTCGGTAGCCGTCCACACCGCGTTACCGGCTTCCCGCGAGGGCAACTCGACGACGGCCGTGCCCTCGGACGTCCGGTCGCCACGCGGGTGCGACATCGTCCAGATGTCCAGATCCACGAGGTGCCGATCGCCCTCGACCCGCTTACCGGTCACAGTGGCGAACAGGCGTACCGCATCCCCCTGCCAGTGGAATCCCTTGAACGCGAGCCGAAGGTTGCGCAGCATGCCGTGGTCGCCGAACCACGACATCAACAACTGGGTGAACCAGTTGAGGCGCTCGAAACCGGCCTCGTACGCGCCGGGCATCCCCAGGTACTTCTGGCAGCGCTCGTTCGTCCAGTGGATCGCCACCGGCGGCTCGGGGACGTTTTCCTCGTTCTTGATGGGAAGCCGGGGTGCGTTCTCCCACAGCTGCATGGCCAGCTCGTGGCCCACGAACCAGCCACCGGCACCGAACGCCATCTCGAACGCGATCTTGCTCGTCAGCGTGATCGGGCCCTTGATGATATGCGGGACCTCGAAGCCGACCTCGACGTCCTCGTGGTAGAGCGGTTCGTCACCACGCCGGTTGGCGAGATTCTGGGACTTGTACTCGGCCCACACGGCATCGAGCTCATCGTCGGTCCATTCGTGGCGTTCGATGCCCGCGTACTTCTTCGACGACTTCGCCTTCTTGCGGGAGAATCGATGCCACGAGGTGCGGTAGGAGCCGATGAAGCCACCGTCCATCGTGTATGCCTCGGTCTCGTAGCGTTGGACAGCGGCATCACCACCCGCGAACTCGCTCTGCACGATCTCGGCGTCGGTGAGGTAGCTGCGGGACCCGATCTTCGCTCCGGCGAAGAGCGGCCGTTCCCACTCGTACTCGACACCCCGCCAGATCGTGTGACATCCGGGGAAACCGTCGGTGGCGCCGTTGACCGTCTCGGTCCAGCAGAGCGTGGCCGGAGGAGCCAGCATGGCGCCCCAGATCGACCTCCTCGCGTACGCCTCGTCGATGTAGAGCGGGTTGAGGTCGGCGATCCCCCGGGCGATCCGGCCGTTCGTCTCCTTGGTCACCGCGAAGTTGGCGAATTCGGGTCGCCAGTCCTCGATCTTCGCCTTCTCCTCCTCACTCAGGTTGAGACGGAACATCGTGCCTCGCTCCTCGCGCGAGACGCCTTTGCGTTCGAGGAGACGCTCGAGACTGGCCTGGGTGATCTCTCCCCAGATCTCTCCTTCGTGAAGCGGCATCCGTTCGCCTTTCCTCGTCGATCCTGATCAGTTGATGTCGAGCGCGAAGAACCGGACCGCGTTGTCGTGGAGAACGGCCTGTTTGGTCTCCTCGGCGATGTCGAGCTCGAGGAACTCCGCCTTGCAGCGCTCGAGGCCGAGGCCGTTGGTGCCGAAGAGCACCTTGTGCCGGCCCCGTGACGAGTCCATGAAGCGTACGAGGCGCTCGTCGAGGCTGTGGGGGTAGTAGGCCGAGATGTCGCCGAACACGTTCGGGTGTCGCCACAGCATCGAGCACCATTCGTCGACCCACGGCCAGCCCGTGTGGGAGAGGTTGATGCGCAGATCGGGGAACTCGATGGCGACGTCGTCGGCGAGCATCGGCCGACCGCAGTCGGAGGGCAGCACCTCGGCCGACTGGCCGACCTGGAACCCCACGGGGATGTCGAGCTCGGCACACTTGGCGTAGAGGGGGTAGAAGCGACGGTCGTTGGGTGCGAGGCCGTACGACAGCGGATGAAACCAGACGTAGCGGAAGCCGAGCTCCTTCACGGAGTACTCGACCTCGGCACAGCTCTCCGTGACGCGGAACGGGTCGTAGCTCGCGGCGCCGATGATGCGGCCTCCCGACTCGGCGACGGCCTCACCGACCGGCTCGATCGGGTAGTTCATGATGAAGTCGCGGTGGTGGTAGTACGACCACATCTTCGTGGCACAGACCGAGACGTGTGTGTAGCCGAGTTCGTCCATGTCGGCGAGACACTCCGCTGTCGTCGCGTGACCGGCGAGCATGCCCGCACCGCCCGAACGCTTCTTCTCGGACGACTTCTCGCTGCCGGCGGGTGGGCTCGGCTTGGACAACGCCTTGAAGGTCGTGTCCAGCATGATCTGGAACTCGCGGAACTCGAAGGGGTTCCCCGCCAGAGAGTTGCGCACCTCGAGCAGGTGGTTCATGACGTCGATCGTCGGGTAATCGGTCAGCTCCATGTCGCTCAGACCTCCAGTCCCACCCGGGCACCGTGTTGTGTGGCCTCGGCGAGCCGACGCGGCACCCAGGCCGACCCGACGAGAAAGAGCCGGTCGACCGAGCCGGCGCCTCGAAGCTGCCGGTGGAGCCGGTCGTCGGGCACCGAACCGTAGACGAGCACCACGGCATCGAATCCGTCGACGCTGCACGAATCTCCGGTGAACGCCGACGTGAACGCCAACCTCGAGCCGTCGACCTCGGCGAGGCGCATGCCGGTGTGGATCGGGATCCCGTGACCTGCGAGGCGACGCATCACCGGCCCGATCGAGTAGCGGTCGATCTGGTTGCCGAGCGCTGTCCACTTGTGGAAGATCTCGACGTCCTTGCCGTTGGTGGCCAGGAAGTCGGCGACGTTCGGAGTCTCGAAGTGGTCCTCCTGGGACACGACTGCCACACGCTCTCCGATCTCGACGCTGCCGTCGAGGACGTCCCATCCCTGGACGACGTGCGCAGCGTCGACACCCGGCGTGTCGGGACGGCGCGGAACGGATCCTGTCGCGCACACGACCACGTCGGGTTCGAGCGCGAGGACCTCGGTGAGTGACCCCTCGGCGCCCAGTCGCACGTCGATCCCGAGGAGTTCCATCTGGTTCTCCTCGTAGTAGATGAAGTCCTCGAAGGCGTCGCGTCCGGGGGCGCGGGATGCCAGACGGACCTGACCGCCGAGCGCCGCCCTGCGCTCCAGCACCACGACGTCGTGCCCGCGCTGTGCGGCCACCCGGGCGACCTCGAGACCGGCCGCGCCTCCACCGACCACGACGACCCGCCTCGGCTCCGCCGCGGGCTGGTAGAGCATCCTCCACTCGGTCTCATGGCCGATGACGGGGTTGACGGAGCACACAGGCTTGTGGAACATCGACGGGGTCGTGTTGTCGATCGACTCCGCGATGCAGCGGTTGCAGGCGATGCAACGGCGGATCTCTCCCAGACGCCCCTCGCGGGCCTTGTTGGCGAACTCGGGGTCTGCGATCCCGGCCCGTGTCATCCCGACGAGGTCGCAGACGCCCGCCGCGAGCAGGTCTTCGGCCACGACCGGGTCGTTGACCCGTCCGGCGAAGAGGACGGGAACAGGGCTGACGTCGGCGCGGATCGCACGCCCGACCTCCCGGTGCTCGGCGTGCCCGTAGTACGACGGCTGCACGTAGGGCGCGCCCCACGAATGACCGACGTCGACGTTGACGAAGTCGAGCGTCTCGCTCTCTGCGATGCAGGTCAGCATCTCCCGCATCTCGAGGAGCCCGTACCCACCCTCACGTTCTTCGCGCGCGCACACACGGACGCCGAGCGCTGCCGAGTTGCCGATCCGTTCACGCACGCGCGTGAGGATCTCGGTGACGAACCGTGTACGGGCCCCGGCGTCGCCGCCCCAGCGGTCGGTACGACAGTTCAGTGCGGGTGAGAGAAACGTCTGGGGCAGAGTCTCGTGTGCGCAGTGGATCTCGATCCCGTCGGCGTCGGCCGCCACGAGCTGCGCAGCCGCTTCCGCATACGTGTTGACGATGAACTCGATCTGATCCTCGTTCAGCTCGTGGGGAATCCAGTCGTAGGCCTCGACGATCGGAACCGACGACGCGGCCATCGTGTGGTTCAGGTGGGTGAGCTGGAAGACGGCAACCGAGCCCGCGTCGTGGACTGCGGACACGAATGCGGTGGTCTGCCCGACGAAGTCGGGCATGAGGTAGAGCGGAAAGCGCGTCGCGCCCGCGCCGGGGAAGAACTCGTCGGCTCCTTCGTCGGGCAACGGGGAGTTCAACACGAGCGTCTCGCCGCCGATCCAGCCGGTTCCTCCCCGGGCCTTGGCCACGTGGTGCTCGATGAACGCTTCGTCGGGAATGCCGGGCATGGCACCTGCGCCGATCGAGTTGGTCGTCTCGCAGATCCGGTTCGGCACGCGGATGGGACCGACGTCGAGGGCAGAGAAGAGCCGTTCGAAGCCCGCGCCCGCCGCCGTCATGGTTGATCGTCCTGACCCGTGTCGTACCGGTCGAGAACGCGGGCGATCCGGTCACGGTGGAAGTCGGAATCTCCGAGTGACGCTGCCCCGGCCAGTGCCCGGCGTAGGTACAGGTGAACGTCGAGTTCCCACGTGAACCCGATTCCGCCGTGGAGTTGCACAGCGCCTTCGGCGGCGGCGACGGCCGTGTCGCCCGCGAACGACTTCGCCGCCGACACGAGCGCCGGCGCGTTCTCCCGGTCTTCGTCGAGAGCGAGACAGGCCGCGTACACGAGACTGCGGCTGATCTCGACGTCGACGAGAAGGTCGGCAAGTCGGTGGCTCACCGCCTGGAAGGAGCCGATCGGACGACCGAACTGCCTCCGCTCTGTGGCATAGGCGGTTGTCAGGTCGAGTGCGGCCTCCGCGACACCGAGCAGGTCCGCCGCCGAGAGCACCGTCCATATGTCGTAGACAGCGCGCAGCGTCGCGTCGGCCCTCTCCGGGCCCCCGATCAGCGCGGACGCCGGTACCACGACGCCGTCGAGAACGACCTCGGCGATCGACTGGGCGTCGAGACGCCGCATCGGAGTGACGGTGATGCCCGGTGTCTCCACGGGAACTTCGACCAACCCGAGCCCGGCCGGCGTTCGGGCTGCGACCAGGAGCTGCTCGAGCTCCTCGCTGTCAGGCACGAGGATCTTCGTTCCCGAGAGCACCCACCCGTCGGCGACCGTCTCCGCCTCCGATCGGACAGCATCGGGTCCCCAGGCACCGCCGGGCTCCTCGATCGCACAGATGACGCGGTGGTCACCCGCGCACAGTGCAGGAAGAACGGAGGTGCGCTGGGCGCCGCCACCACGGTCGATCGCGATCGCTGCGGCAAGGACCGACGAGAGTGTGGCCGGAAGCAGTCCGCGTCCCGATTCCTCGGCGAGCACAGAGGCTGTCAGCACGTCGCTGCCGCCACCCCCCACGTCGTCGGACACGGCGATCCCGATCCACCCGAGCGCCGCCATCTCCTTCCAGAGCTCGGTCGGAATGAGCGCGGGCGGATCGTCGAGGGCCCGGCGCATGTGATCCGCGTCCCACCGTCGTACGAGGAAGTCACGAACGGCTTCCCGAAGAACGAGCTGCTCCTCGCTGAGTTCGAAGTCCATGTCAGTCCGGCACCGAGCGGGGAAGACCGAGCACGCGCTCGGCGATCGTGTTGCGTTGAATCTCACTCGTACCGCCACCGATGCTGTGGCCGAGTGCATCGAAGTAGACGGCGTTCCAGCGACCCCGGTCGATGACGTGTGGCGACTTCTTCGTGACGGACGCGAGTGGTCCCTCGATCGTCAGCGCGAGGCGTGCGATGCGCTGTCGGAGCTGTGCCGCGAACAGCTTTCCCACCGAGGTGTTGGCACCCGGTGGACGACCCGCGAGCTGATCACTGAGGGTGCGGTAGCCGAGGTGGCGAAGCCCTTCGAGTTCGACCCACCGTTGGGCGAGCTCCCGGCGGATCGCCTGATCGTCGATCGCACGACCGTCACCACGCGATGTGTTGCACGCGGTCTGACGAAGCCGCGTGAGGTTCTGTTCGAGTGCCAGCACGCTCGACAATCCACTGCGTTCGTGCTCGAGTGTGGTGCGCGCGATCTGCCAACCACGGTTCAGGTCACCGACGAGGTTGGCGCGAGGTACACGGACGTCATCGAAGAACATCTCACTGAAGTGGATGCCACCGGCCGCGTTGCGCAGCGGAGTGACCGTGAGCCCCGGCGTCGTCATGTCGCAGAGGAGATAGCTGATGCCTTCGCGTTTGGGCGCGTCGGGGTCCGTGCGAACGAGAAGGAAGCACCAGTCGGCGATGGGAGCGAGGCTCGTCCAGACCTTCTGGCCGTTGACGACGAAGTCGTCACCGTTGATGTCGGCTCGGGTCGTGAGCGCGGCGAGGTCGCTTCCGGCCTCCGGCTCGCTGAACCCCTGGCACCAGAGCTCCTCCGCGCTCAGGATCTTCGGGAGGAAGCGCTCCCGCTGGTGCTCGGTACCGTGGCGGATCAGCGTCGGGCCCAGGATCGTCAGGCCGATCGTGTTGATCAGCGGCGGGGTCCTCACCGCCGCCAACTCCTCGGCGACGATCACCTGCTCGGTGAGTGACGCGTTCTGGCCGCCGTATCTCTCGGGCCAGGAGAGACCGACGTAGCCCGCCTCCCAGAGGATTCGCTGCCAGTCGCGAGCCATCTGGATGGCGTCCATGATGCCGGCGCCTCCAACACCTTTCATCACGCTCGAGGCGTCCTCGAGCCGACCGGCGTGCTCCGCAAGCCAGGAGCGCAGCCGGGCCCGGAACTCGTCGTCTTCGGGTGCGAAACGGAGGTCCACTCAGGCGACCAGCCTCGTGTGCAGTTGCGACGCCAGGAGACGGATGCACTCGAGAGCATCGAGATGCTCCCGACCAGGCAGCCAGATCCGGCACGCCAGGTGCGTGACACCGGAGTCCGCCTGGAGCCCTTTGATCCGATCGAGCACGTCGAACGGTGTACCGACGAGGAAACAGCGGTCGAGGAGCTCCTGCTCGTCGAGGTCGCCCATGATGGCCAGGTCGGCCTGCTCGTCGGTGGCCTCGGCCCGAACGGCCGCCACGTGGTCACGCAACGCGGGGAGTGCCTGCTCACGCGCCTGGTCGCCGTCGGCAGCCAGGAACATCTCACGTGTCAGCACCACGTCGACCTCGTTGCGGCTTCGGCCGGCGGCCTCGAGCGCGTCGCCGTACCAGCCGATCCTGGTGCGGGCCTCGTCGTCGGTCTCGAGCGAGGAGCAGCGGAAACCGAGACCGCGTGTCGCGGCCCACTCGATCGTGTCGCGCCTCCACCCGGTGACCCAGATCGGAGGATGGGGCCACTGCACGGGCCGCGGGAGCATCGGCAGGTAGTCGGGTTTCGCCTGCCCTCGGCGCCACTGGTCGACGAACGGGGGCATGTAGGGCTGGCGACGCCATCCCGGTTGTCCCTCGGCCTCGAGCGGGAACTGGTAGCGCTCACCGATGTACTGGACGGCGCTCTGCGTCCAGAGGGTGCGCACGATGTCGACGGCTTCGCGAAAGCTCTCCTCCCGGTTGTCCCACGAGACCCCGGCTGCGTCGAACTCCGCTTCTCGCTCACCCGGCGACACGCCGAGCACGACCCGTCCGCGCGAGATCAGATCGGCGACCGCGAAGTCCTCGGCGACGTTGGTGGGGTACTCGAGTGTGAGTTGCCGGTTGGCCGCTCCCACACGAATCGCCCGGGTGCGTGCCGCGGCAGCGGTGACGAGCGACCCGACCGCCGGGCAACCACGGGCACCGTGGTGCTCCTCGAAGAGCACGAAGTCGAGACCGAGACGGTCGGCTTCGTCGATCTGGGTCAGCGCCGACTCGTAACCGTCGGCGGCGGCGTCCGGGCCGAGTCCGTAGAGCAGTCCCAGTCGCATCAGCGTCCCTGTTCCTGTCGGCGGCGACTCTCCGCACGGATGTGGGGCATGACCTCTTTCGCGAACGTCTCCATCGTGCGAAGTGTCCGCTCGTGCCTGAAGTTGGCCCAGATCGTGCGCACGATCAGCAGATCGAGATCCATCTCGATCACCGGTTTCATCTGCTCGCGGACCGATTCGGGTGTCCCCACGGCGTTGCGCGGGTTGTGGATGAACATGTCCTTGAGCTCGACGGGCAACTCGGTGATCTGTTCGCCGTCGGGATTCATGCGTTTGAGGAACCCGAAACCGAGGAACTGGTCGTTGAAGGCCGGCCAGAAGTCCTCCTCGGCGATCGCGGTGACCTCGTACTCGCTGGGCATGACGAGAACGTCGCGGAACAGGCCCCGCTTCAGCGAGGCGCGGTCGTGACCGGCTGCGACCGCGGCTTCCTCGTAGTCGTCGAAGACAGCGCCGCCACCTTCCACGTCGCCCGTGGTGCAGTAGGCCCACCCCCGGCGGCCCGATCCCCTGGCCGACCAGTCGGCGAACCCCGCACAGACCCACAGAGGTGGCGGGCTCTGGACGGGCCGCGTTGCCAGCGACACCTCGTCGTAGTCGTAGAAGTCGCCGTGGAAGGAGAACGTCTCCTCGGTGAGTGCGAGGCGGACGACCTCCATGGCTTCGAAGAGTCGGGCGCCCCAGCGTCCTTCGGGAACACCGTGGCCCAGGAACTCCTCGGGCCGGTACCCGGCCCCCATGCCGAGCACGAGGCGGCCACCCGAGAGGCGGTCGACGACGGCGGCCTCCTCGGCCACCTTGAGAGGGTCGTGCTGCGGGAGGAGGAGCGCTCCGGTGACGAGCTTGATCCGCTCGGTGTGCTGGGAGACCGCAGCGATCGTCGGAAGCAACGACGGGCAGTAGCCGTCGTACCAGAACGAATGCTCGGTGAGCGCGATGCCGTCGAACCCGAGCTCCTCGGCACGCTGCGCGTGCACGATCAGCTCGTCGTAGAGCTCGACGTGGGGGCGTCGATACGGGTGCGGGCTCTGCATCCCGTACGGGCCGACGATGATCTCCATGCTTCTCCGAACTAGTTGGTCGTCACGTGAACTCGGGCATGATCCGCGTCGAGATGATCTCGCGTTGGATCGACGGAAAGAAGACCGCGTCGACGCCGAGGGCTTCGTAGCGCTTCAGCTCCTCCACGGTCTCGCCGACCGTGCCGCAGAACAGGCTGTCGAGGAAGCGACGGTACATCGGGTGTTCCGGGGTCGGGTTGTAGACGTGCTTGCCTTCATCGTCGACGAGATATCCGTAGCCGAGGATGTGCTCTTCGTAGAAGGAGTCGATCATCATCTGGCGCATCATCTCGGCCTCGGCGATCGTCTCTCCGACGAAGATGTCCTTGAAGGCGGCGACCTTCAGCTGCTCCTCGGGCCAGCCCGCCTCGCGACCGGCTTTGCGGTACTCGCCGACGATCGTCTCCACCCGCTCGAACGGTGAGTTCGCGAGCCAGTAGGGAAGGCCCGCCGTCCCGGCCCGGCGGGCCGCAGCCTCCGTCGTACCGCCGCAGAGCCACATCGCGATGGGGCGCTGGACGGGCGTGGGCCGGAGGCTCACGTCGTCGTAGTGGTAGTGCTCACCGTCGTGGGAGAACGTGTCGTGGGTCGTCGCCAGGCGCAGGACCTCCATCGATTCGCGAAGCCGGGCGCCGCGAGTGCTCTTGGCGGTGCCGATACCGTCGAACTCCAGTGGTCGGTAGCCCATACCGAGGCCGAGCACCACGCGTCCGCCGGAGAGAACATCGAGTGTTGCCGCGTGTTCCGCCGCCTCGAGCGGGTCATAGAGCGTCTCGAGCATCGCGCCGGTCACGAGTCGGATCGTCGAGGTCTTCGCTGCCGCAGCGCTGAGCGCCTGGAGCGGAAACGGGAGAAAGCCGTCGTAGGTGAAGTGGTGCTCGGGCGCGCCGTAAGCGTGAAAGCCCATCTCCTCGGCGTTGATCGCGTCCTGGACGAACACGTCGTAGCCGTCCGCCAGCGCCGAGGGCAACGTACGCATCTTGGTGATCCCGAATGCGCCGGTCCAGAACTCCATGCTTCCCCGCCTCTTCCGTTTCCCGCTGACCGTTCCTACACCCGTTCTAGGCCTGCAACATCGGTTGTACCTCGCCGGCGAACCGGAGAAGATCGCCGTCGGCGGGACTGCCGCGCCGCCACACGAGGTGGGAGATCGCCGTCTGCGCAGCGAGGGCACGGATCTCGTCGATGAGCTCGCTCGACCCGCCACCGACCCGGTACTCGTCGCCTCGGTCGTCCATCACGATGCGTCGCTCGAGGACCGGTTCGACCTCGGCACGGATCCGACCCTCGGCGTCGGCGATCTCGCGGTAGCGGGCGAGGCGCTCGATCGCCTCCGCCGTCGGGGTTTCGGCCGCCACGAGAGGGGAGACGCCCCGCTTTGCGGCCCACACCAGCGTCTCGTCGTCGGCGATCTCCGCGTAGGTGGGTGGACGCGTGCTGTACGGCTTGGGCGTGATGGCCAGGAAATCGGGGGTGTCGGGTCCCCAGTCCCACTGGGGGACGTAGGTGCCGCCGGGCTCCGGCGTCGTCACACCGGCGGGAGCGTCGTCGGGGGTGTGCGAGGGAAACCGCACGAAGTCGCCGCGGTAACGGAACTCGTCGACCGCCCAGGCGTGGGTGACGAAGTCGAGTGTCTCGTGCACCTGCGCCGCCGGCACACCCTGGTCGCTCGCGGCGGTGAAGGCCAGACCGGCCCGACCGCGGGAGAAGACGTCGAGTACCGCGACCTCCTCGGCCACGCGCACCGGATTGGCGCGCGTGACCCGACGGGTCGCCCGTAGCTGCAGCGAGTTCGTCTGCCGGGCCAGGTTCGTCAACCAGAGCACCGGTGACGGACAGCTGGTTACATCCTCACGGGACTCGGAGACCCAGATGCTGTCGTAGCCGAGACCGTCGGCGACGACGGCTTCGTCGGCCACGTGCTGCCACGCGGCACCGGCGTCGTCACCCTCGAGGTCCCAGCTCAGACCGACTCTCATGGCTTCCGCCTCCTGGCTCCTCCGTCTGCGCGGGCGCGCTCGGCCGCGTCCTGGGCCAGTGCGGACTTGGCGACCTTGCCGGTGGGAGTCATCGGGAGCTCGTCGACCGCGATGACCGCCTCGGGCGCAAGGTACTTCATGGCCTGCTGCTGCGCGAAGAACTCCCGGAGCTCCTCGACGTCGACCACCGCGCCGTCTCTCGTGACCACGTACGCGCAGACCCGTTCGCCGAGGCGTTCGTCGGGCATCCCCACCACGGCCGCCTCCTCGACGTCGGGATGTTCGACGAGGAGATCTTCGACGGCCTTCGGGTAGATCTTCGTGCCACCCCGGTTGATGACCTCCCCGGCCCGGCCCGCGAAGTAGAGGTAGCCCTCGTCGTCGACGTGACCGCGATCTCCTGTCACGAACCATCCGTCGTCGGTGCGCGTCGCCGCGGTGAGCTCGGGCTGCTTGTGGTAGGCGACGAACAGCGTGGGGCCCCGGAACATGATGTCTCCGATTTCGCCCGGTGGCAGCTCGCGCGAGTGATCGGAAGGGTCGGTGATCTTGAGCTCCGCCCCGAACAGCGGTCGGCCGACGGACTCCGTCGCCTTGTCTTCGGGATCCCACGGCATGGTGCGTGTGTGGATGATGTTCTCGCCCATGCCGTAGGTGTTGGCCGATCGGACACCCCACACGGACTCGAGCGTCTCCATGAGCTCGGGCGAGCTCCGCGCGCCGCCGAGGCTCACGGACTTCACACTCGTGGTGTCGGTGCTCGCGAAGTCGGGGTGGTGCAGGATACCGATCAGATGAGCGGGTGTGCCCGAGATCGAGGTCACCCGTTCCCGCTCGATCAACTCGAGGACGTCACCGGGGCGGTAGCGGTCGACGAGCACCATCGGGATGCCCGCGAGCGCGCACTGGTACGTGGTGAAGTGACCGAAGCTGTGGGTCATCGGCGAACAGGTGAGGTTGACGATGTCGGGGTCGAGATTCGCCAGGGCCTGCGACATGTTCTTGAACGTCGAGATGAGCGTGTTGTGCGTGTGCAGGAAACCCTTGGGGTCGCCTTCGGTACCCGAGGTGAAGTTCAGGTAGAAGACATCGTCGGGATCCGTCGTCACGGTCTCGAGACGATCCAGATGGCGTCCGCCCTCGTCGATCAGCGCCTCGAGAGCGACCTCTTCCGGGCCATCCGGCACTCCGCCACCTTCGTCGAGCGGGGTGTCGCCGCGGGCGATGATCACCTTCCGGAGCCGGGGCAGGTCATCCCGGATGTCGCGGACCGCGTCGGCGTAGCCGTGACCTTCGAACCTGTCGGGAACGACCACGAAGTCGGTGTCGCAGAATCTCAGCAGCGAGCGGAGCTCGCGCTCACGGAACACGCAGTGGACGGGCTGGATCACCGCTCCGATTCGTGACAACGCGATCTGGAGGAGACAGAACTCGATCCAGTTGGGCAA
The DNA here is from genome assembly GCA_041394025.1 of Acidimicrobiia bacterium. Taxonomy (NCBI): domain Bacteria; kingdom Bacillati; phylum Actinomycetota; class Acidimicrobiia; species Acidimicrobiia bacterium. The sequence continues at coordinate 758,508 of JAWKJA010000003.1, forward strand.
CTGGACCGCCACGATGTCGCCCCGCCGAACACCCGCCCGAACGAGTCCGGCGGCGAGGGCGCCGGACTCCGCCTGGTACTCGGCGAAGCTCATCCGCCGGTTCCGGGTGATGACGGCGATCGAGTCGGGCCGTTCGGAGACGGTCTCGTCGAAGAGGTCGTGAAGTGTCTGATCGGTCCACATGCCCGCCGAGACCCACCTCCGGCGGTAGGAATCGTCGAAGCGGGGGAACTCGTGACCCCCGGTGGACCCGTGCGCGGCCGGGCCGCCTGGTGACGATGATTCTGTGGTCTTCAGCTCGATCACCCTGTACCGTTCGAGATCGTGGCGAAGCTCATGGAAATGATCGCCCGGGAGCGACGGCTGGCAGACCAGCGGCGGGAGATCGGTGAGTTGCGCGCCGAGATCGAGAAGCTACGAGCCGGCAACGAACGTCTCCGCACGGCCATGCGACGGTGTCTGACCTGTGAGTACCGCCTGGAAGTGCTGTCCGACACCGACAAGAGCTGAGCACGCTCCATCAGGTGCCCACGACCTCTTCGATGCCGGGAAGCAGCGATCCGTAGAAGGCGGTCACGCTCTCGACGGCTTCGTCCTCGGTCATGTCGCGGGGCGCCGACCAGGTGCAGCTCCACTCGAGTCGACAACTGTCGGGACCGGTTTCGTGGACCGTCATGGTGGCGAAGTAGTCGGCGACCGGCAGCGGATTGTTGACAGGAATCGAGTACGAGATCGTCCTGGTGTCCTCGTCGAGCGCTTCGAGCTTCTCGACGATGGCTGTCGTCTCGTCGAGGTACATGTGACGGAGCATCCCCACGCCCTCCCCCTCGAACTCGTGGTGATGCACAGCGGGTACCCAGCTCAGGTCGCTGAAGTCTCCGAGAACCTTCCAGAGAGCGTCGGCGGAAACCGCGAAATCGTGGGTGACGTGGACCGTCGCCTCGTCGTGGGGACCGGTCATGTTCTCTCCTCCCTATCTCAACTTAATGAGTTAAGTTAGGCGCGATAAGCTCCCGGTTCAAGGCCCGGAAACGGGACGGGACCGGCTCGCAACGGCCAGGAACGCCCCGGACGGCCCGGGGTTGTCGAGGGGGAGGGGGGTCGATGGCGGAGGCAGTGTTGCTCGATCCCGAGCGTCTCGAGCAGTACCTGACGGCCGACGCCTCCCACCTCGGCGTGCGTCATGTCCACTCGATCGAACGTTTCACCAACGGCCTGTCCTCGCTGAGTTGCAGGGTCGGGGTCGAGACCGACTCGGGCCCGGCCACGTGGGTGTTGCGCGCCGAGCCCGATCACGGCGTGATCCCGCCCTACGACATCGCCTGGGAGAGCCGGCTTCTCGCCCGGGTCGGCAAGGCAGGACTGCCCGTACCGGGTCTCGTGCACGTCGAGACCGACGAGCACGCCCTGGGGCACCGCTTCGCACTCATGACCTACGTCGACGGTGAGGTGTACCGGAGCCTCGACACCCGTTTCGACGACGACCCCGCTCTGAAGAAGTCGGTCCAGACCCGCTTCGTCGAGATGCTGGCCCGAATACACCAGACACAGGACCACGGGCTCGCGGGCTTCGACGACGGGCCGAGCTCGGCGCGGGCCCTGGTGGCGGTCTGTCGCCGACGCCTCGCCGACACCGAGATCATGCCCAAGCCCCTGCTGCGCCACGCCCTCGACGTCCTCGACCGGCTGGCACCCGAGTGTGAGCGGCTCGTGCTCCTCCACGGCGACTACCGCCTGCCGAATCTGAAGTGGCGGGACGGCGAGATCGTGGGCGTCCTCGACTGGGAGCTCGCACGGGTCGGCGACCCCGTCAGCGACCTCGCCTTCACCCAGACGGTCGGAGCCGGGCCGTGTGCGGTCGAGAACGAGCTCGCCGAATACTACTGCGAGCTCACCGGTGAGACCGTCGACGAACGTCGGATCGTCTACTACCAGACCCTGGAGCTCCTCAAGAGCTCGATCATCGGTCTGGCCGGAGCCCACGACGTCGTCACCGGCGGCACGGACCTCCGGCTCCTCTCGGTCGCCGCCCTGGGGGCGACCGCCGAGCCCATCGTCGCGATGCTCGAGAGCCAGTTGGAACTCGCAGAGGAGATGAACACGTGATCCTGCTCGACTCCCAACAGATACTCGCTGCCATCGGGCGCTCCCTCGAAACGCATGTTCTCCCTTCGCTCGACGACGAGCTCGCTCGCACGCAGGTCCATGCCGCTGTCACGGCGCTGGCCGAGGTGTCGCACCGCCTCGAGCACGGTGACCCCTACATCGAGATGAACACGCGGCTGGAAACCGGTCTCGCGGGTATCGCAACCCAGACCCGGGGCGAGTCACCTGAGCTGGCCGCACGGATCGAGACGGCGCTCGCGGCCGCCACGGGCATCGACGATCCCCGCGAGCGCCACCGCCGTCTGGGCGAAGCACTCACCGAGTTGCTCGGGTGCGACGATCCGGGAGTCGGCCAGGTGCGCCAACTGTTGGAGCAGGAGGTCAGTCGGACGGCCGGCGAGGACTCCCTGTGGATGTCTACCGCGGCGATCGAGTCGCTGCAGTGAGGAAGGGAAGCTGATGAACATTTCACTCGACGATCGCGTGGCGATCGTCACCGGTGGCGGTACCGGGCTCGGTCGAGGCTTTGCCCGTGCTCTCAGCGAGGCAGGCGCGGCCGTCGCGGTGACGGGTCGCCGGCAGGAGCCGCTCGACGAATTCGTCGCCGAGGCGGAAGCCGACGGACGCGAGGCGCTCGCGGTCCCGTGCGACGTACGTTCGCGTGCGCAGGTCGACGCGTGCGTGCAGGGGGTCGTCGACTGGAAGGACGGGGTCGACATCCTCGTCAACAACGCCGGGATCTACCCGCCGTCACCGTTTCTCGACGTCGAAGAGGAGCAGTGGCTCGACATCATGGAGACGAACGTCAACGGGCCGTTCCGGTTCTCACAGGCCTGCGCCCGCCGGATGACCGAGAAGGGCCGGGGTCGGATCATCAACATCCTCTCACCCTCGGCAGAGCTCGGCTTCGGGTTCGTCAGTGCGTACGGAACATCGAAAGGGGCGCTGGCGTCGATGACCCGCAACCTCGCGGCCGAACTGACCCCGTTCGGTGTCACGGTGAACGCGCTGATGCCGGGGCCTTCGGCGACGGACACCTTCCTCGGTCTGTTCACACAGGTCGGGGTCGACCTCATGGCCAACGGCCTGCCGGTGCAACGGGCCTGCCGCGACGAGGACATGGCGGCTGCGCTCGTGTATCTGGCGTCCGACGCGTCCGGCTACGTCACGGGCGCCACGCTGTGCGTCGACGGCGGCATGACGAACACGTTCCCCACAGGAGGCTGACCGTGGCACGCTTCGATGATCGGGTGGCGTTGATCACCGGGGGCGGATCCGGGATCGGACGTGCCATCAGCCGGCGCCTCGCCGACGACGGCGCAAGGGTGGCGATCGCCGACATCACCGAGGACGGCGCCGACGAGACCGTCACCCTGATCGAGGAGGCCGGCGGCACCGCTGTCTCGATTCCGTGCGACGTCACGGCACTCGATGACTGCATGAACGCGGTCGCGGCGATCGACCGGGAGTGGGGACGACTCGACTTCGCGGTCGCCAATGCGGGCATCGTGGGCTTCGGCGTCGTCGACGACGTCGGCGACGAGGACTTCAACGAGGTTCTCGATGTCGATCTTCACGGCGTCTTCCGGACCGCGAAGGCCGCTCTGCCACTCATCAAACAGACGGGTGGCGGTGCGCTCGTCTTCATGTCGAGCGTCGAGGGCCTCGTCGGCAGCGCCTTTCTCCCTGCGTACTGTGCCGCCAAGACCGGGCTGCTCGGACTCTGTCGTTCCATGGCTCACGAAACCGGTCCGTACGGCATCCGCGTCAACTGCGTGAACCCCGGCTTCACGAAGAGTCCGATGACCGACCCGCTGGGGATGGACGACTACTGGATCGAACGGACGCCTCTCGGGCGCGTCGGCCAGGCCGAGGATGTCGCCGGCGTCGTTGCCTTCCTCTGCAGCGACGACGCCGACTTCGTGACCGGGCAGTGGCTGGCGGTCGATGGTGGCCTCACCGCCATCCGGTGAGACGAACGAGACGAGAAGGGGTTCCGGATGAAGATCACCAACTACGACGAAGTGGGCATCTACCCACTCGACGAAGACGTACAGGAGGAGCTCCTGACGTCCCAGAACGAGTGTGCATTCGTCTGGGGCACGAAGGACCACTGGCCCGTCGGCGTGATGATGAGCTACATCTGGCGTGACGGGCGGTTCTGGCTCACGGCCACCAGCCAGCGCAAGCGGATAGCGGCGATCCGCCGCGATCCGCGTGTCTCGGTGATCGTGTCGGGCATCGCCACGCCCGTGGGCCCCGCCCGCACCGTCACCGCCAAGGGACGTTGCATCCTCCGTGACGACGAGGAGACGAAGAAGTGGTTCTATCCGGCGCTCGCAAAGGTGATCATGGGCGGTGAGGGTCCCCTGACGGACATGTTCGCCGAGATGCTCGACTCGGAGCGTCGCCTGATCTTCGAGGTGGTCCCCGAGAAGTGGATCACCTACGACGCCACGAAGATGATGCAGGACTCGATCGAGAGCTGGACGGCTGCGGCAGAAGAGAGCGCGGATCTCGAAACTCCCGGAACGAACGACACGTAGGACCGGTCACGTCGAGCTGAGATCGAGCTCCCGGGGTGCCCGCCGTGCAGGGTCGGCCGGACGGCCATCCATCGACACCCGCATCACGCAGTCGAAAGCGGGCAGGTTGGGCTCGAAGTGGATCGACATCGGGACCTCGGGACCCAGAAACGCCTCACAGGTCGCCTTGCAGCCGTAGAGGCAGGCGTTGGTCTGCGGCTCGGTGTCGCTCACGACCTTGTGCATCGCGCAGTCGGGGATGTAGCACTCGATCACGCCGTCGTCGACACCCCGGATCTCGATGTCCCCCACGATCGGCCACATCGTCGCCATCGACCGTGCGTTGATCTCCGTAGCGCGCGATCCGCTCATCGCCGAACCGATCCCTTCGGGTGAGCGCTCGTCGAGTCGCCGGAGGAGTCGTTTGACCCAGCCGACCCAGTTCTCCATGCGACCGCCCAGAGTCGAGACGATCAGATCCTCGAAGTCGGGCTGCGACATGCGTGCCTCGAGCTCGCCGCTCGCCCATTCGAACTCCCGTACGAAGTTGCCGTACGTCTTCTTCCAACGGGCGTAGGGGGAATCCCACCAGGTGATCTCGTTGCGCCGCGCCGTGACGGCGCGGTGGTCACGCTCGATCCGGTCCGGGTCGTCGTCCATCAGCCGGAGTATCGGGACGTAGGTCTCCTCGACGAGACCACCGAGGTGTTTCATCTCGGAGCGCATGACGAAGGCTCCCCACCAGGCCTTGAGCCCGTACTGCTCCCTGAGCCGCTCGAACATGAGCTCCCCTCCGACCTTCGATCGACGATCCTAACGTGGTGGACGACCTCGACCGATCGACGTCGCCACCCGTGCCCTCACTCGGCCTTCTCGGCCGTGGCAGGATCGTCTCGTCGGGACTGCGCGCCGAGGCGGCGCCGCCGTTCGCCTGTGCGCCGCGAATCGAGGTGCCGCCGTTTTCGGACCCTGGGGGGCGGAACCTCGATGGTCGGCTCTTCGGGTGCGGGGCCTCGCCGCCCGGTCACGGACTGCCGTAGCAACAGACCGAGAAAGCGAACACCGCCGACGAGCAACGTGACGTAGAGGCGCCAGCGCTTCGGTGACCGGTAAAGGTACCGGACCACCGTGGGATCCCGGAGCAGCGTCACGAACTCGACGAAGTCGGGGCCCCGCAGCGGCATGATGTACTCCCACGAGACCGGCTCTTCGGTCTGTCCCTTCACGTAGAGCTTGTCGCCGCTCTTGACCGCCTCGCCGTCACTCAACCGGAGGCTGACGGTGCGCTGACCGAGGCCCTTCGACCAGAACCTCATCAGCCGACCAGACCCTGTTCGCGGGCGCGGATCACGAAGTCGGGCTCACTCCACCAGCGGTCGAGACCGAGATCGTCGGCGACGACACCGGCCGCGTTGTACCCGCCGGCGAGGAGCACCATGCCTCCCGGCCAGACACTGGCCCCCGCCACATAGAGGTCGTCGATCGGGGTCCGGTAGCCCGAGCAGTCGATGTTGGGCCGGTTCGACAGCATCTGGGTCGTGACGTAGGCCCCGTGCTTGATCGAACCCCGCTTCATGTCAGGCAGCTTCGCCTCTATGTAGGCGGGATGGTTGACGTAGCTGCGAATGACCCTTGCCTCGGCAAGATTCGGGGCGTACTCGGCCCAGGTGTCGAGGATCCGCTCGGCGTAACCCTTCGCGACGTCGTCCCAGTCGCCCTCGACGTTCTCGTAGGGTGCCAGCGTCTCCCAGCACGCGACGGCCGAACCCGGCTCGACGTCGATGGGAGCCTGCATCGGGTCGAGATCGGTGAGGGTCATACCGGCGCCCACCAGGTCGAACTCACCCCGGCGCACACCGTCGATGTGATCGAGAAGATCGTCGACGGTCTCGACGCCCATGATCTTGACCAGGGCCCGGTCGGCGACGGGGTCGAATTCGGCCGCAGCGTGCTCGGGACGCCGATCGAGCGCGTAGTGCACGTTGAGCGTGCTCGTCGACTCCCACTCCCACGCCTTCGTCTGTTCGACGAGGCTCGGCGACGCCTGATTGCACGCATCCTCGCCGACCAGTTCGAGGAACGTGGTCTGCGGATTGGTGGTCGTGATCACCTTCCTGGCGAAGACCTCGTCGCCCCCTGCAAGCCGAACGCCGACCGCCTTGGTTCCGTCGCAGAGGATCTTCGTGACGGGTGCGGCCCGCTCGAACGTCACCCCGTGGTTGTTGGCGAACCGGGCAAGCGACCCTGCGAGCTGATGAGAACCGTTGGAGATGATGCTCGCGTTCAGGAGTCGGTGGTAGAACAGCGGCAGCAGGAACCCGAGGCCACCGTCGGGATCCATGCCGTACATCGTGCCGAGGTAGAGGATCGCCGTTCTCAGCAGCTCGCTCTCGAATCCGGCGGCGTCGAGCGTCTCGAGAAACGTCTCCTCGGCCATCTCGTTGACGAGCTCGCCCACCTCGCTCTGCTGGTACGACATGACCATGTCGAGCATCGGCATCGGGAGCGTGAACGTTGCGGGGATCAACGCCTCCTCGACGATGGTGGACCACTCGTGCATCACCTCCGGGTACGCCTCGGCATCGGCGGGTGAGAAACGGGCGATGCTCGCGGCGGTGCGCTCGACGTCGGGATACAGCGTCAGCGCCCGACCGTCGCGCGTGAAGATGGCGGCCGCGGCGTCGGGACGCCTGTAGCTGCAACCCCAGCTCTCGAGCTCGAGGTCCTCGTAGGCAGGTGCCACGTCCATCATCATCATCAGCTTGGCGTGGGTGTTGAAACGAAAGCCCGACCACTCCTCGGTGATCAGACCGCCCCCGAGCTCGTGGTGACGCTCCAGCAGCAGGACCTCGGCCCCGGCCCTGGCGAGGTAGCCGGCCGCGACCAGTCCGTTCGGACCACCGCCGACGATGATCACGTCGTATTCGTGCTCGAGCTTCGTCATCGTTTCGTTCCTTGCCGACGTGGATCAGACGACCGCAGGACTGACCTCGATGCCGCGTGCGGCCAGGGTCTCTCGTCCGGCTTCGAGTGCCTGGTAGCGCCACCAGTCCTGGCCCTCACGTACTCCGAGGTCCTCCGCGAGGACGGTGGCGGCGACGTAACCGGCGCCCAACGTCGTGGTGCCGAAAGGCCAGATCGAGTTCGACAGGTACAGGTTGGCGAACGGTGTTCGCGGGGCGCCGCAGCCCGGGAAGGGCCGCGCCGTCCCGAACCACTTCAGGCTCGTGGGACCGCTCGCGGTACCACCCATGACCTGACTCGGGTTCTTCCGGTAGTAGTCGAGAGGGGTGTTGCAGTAACGCGCGACCACCGAATCCATCAACTGCGGGTTGTACTCACGCAGGAGATCGTCGATCTTGTCGCCGTAGTCCTCGCGGATCACGTCCCACTTCTCGGGTCCGCCGTGCTCGGGGAGCTTGTAGGGGACGTTCGCCCACGACATCATCGTGTACTGGCCGGGGGGCGCCTGGGTCGGGTCGGCGAGCGCGAAGCCCTGCACCGACAGGCCCGCCACGATCGGCGGGTCGGGGAGGATGTCGTTCTCGAGGCAGTGCTGGAGTCGACGGATGTCGGCGACGCTGTCGAGGCCGTAGTTGAACCCGAACGCCGTGTCGACGCCGTCGGGGTATCCCTCCCAGTGAGGCGGTCGGTCGAGGACCCAGTAGTTGGTGAACATGACCACTTCGTCGTTCTTGTAGGCGTGCACGCCTTCGGCCACCCAGTCGGGGAGCTTGTCCTCGCCGATGAGGTCGAGGAACGTCGGCTGGCAGGACAGGTTGCTGACCACGGCTCGGCGTGCCCGCACCTCCGCCTCGGGGTAGGCCGCGTGCTCGGACAGGACGACGCCCTTCGCCTCGTCGCCCTCCATGATGATCGTGTCGACGGGGCAGCCCGTGAACAGGCGGCCGCCGTGGGCGGCGAAGGCCGAACACAGCGCGTGTGTGAGGGCGTGGCTCCCGCCCCGGCACGTCCACGTGACGCTCTGGACGCACTGGAGAATCGGGAAGATCAGCGGCATCAGCGTTGCCATTCCGCCTTCCCACGGGTGCGAGCCCGCCGTGATGCAGTTGGTGAGCACCGCTGTACGGATCTTCTCGTCCTCGTAGATCGCCTCCGCGAGCTCGATCCCGTTCAGCTCGTGGGCGTTCTCGGGAATCTGCGGGATCAGCGCCCGAAGCATCGTCGCGAGCCCCCCGGGCTCGACGACCTCCGCGGGTCCCTGCTGCGGCTGTTCGAACTGCGTCGAGTGCAGCGTTTCGCCCATCATCGGCCCGAGAGTGTTGAACGCCGTCTTGAACAGCTCCGCGTCGTTCTGGTTGATGGTCGACCACTGCTCGTAGGTCTCCTGTGCCCGGAACGAGTGGAACATCACCGCCGAGCGGTCGCGGAACGGATGGAACATGCCCCACTCACCGGACGTGAGCATCTCGAGACCGTGCTTCTCCAACTCGAGATCCCCGTAGACCGGAGACCAGAGGGTCACCATGTTGCAGGCACAGAGGTTGACCTTGACCCCCGGGTGCATGACCTCCTCGGTACAGGCACCGGCGCCGGCTTCCAGCTTGCGTTCGAAGCAGGCGACCTTCAGGCCCGACCGTTGCAGATAGATGGCCGCCGTGAGGCCGTTGATCCCACCTCCGACGACGATGACGTCGTACTCACGATCAGGTCCGGCCACCGGCTCCCACTTCCTTCGTCGGCGTTTCGGTGTGCAGGGGTGTGCCACCGTCAGGTGCCTCGGGGGGCGGCGATCCCTGCATCAACAGGCCCAAAGTCCGGCCTGCGAAGATCAGGGCACTGACGAGCGCGGTGCCCAGGATCTGCCTGCGGTGCTCGTCCTCGATGACGAACCGGACGGTCTCGGGTCGTTGGAGGAGGCCGAGGAACTCGGTGATGTCCCGGCGGTCGAGGGTGACCTCGTAGTCCCAGAAGGTGGGGGCGTGCATCACGCCCTCGATGACCAGGGCGTCGTCTCTGATTGCCGACGACTCGCGTTCGGCGAGAGCCAGGCTGAGGACACGCTTCCCGAGACCCTTCGACCAGAGGTCCATCTACTGCTCCCGTGGGCCGCTGAAGACCCACGTGCCGACGTCGAGGAGGTCGTCGAGCGGCGGCCAGGGAAAATCGGGATTCGAGATCATCAGTGACGTGAGGCCGTGGATGCTCGCCCAGAGCGCGCACGAGATCGTGAACGGGTCGCCCTCGGGGAAGATGCCCTGTTCGAGGCACTCCTCGACGGCGGCGGCCAGAAGTCCGAAGGAATCCGCCGCTGTGGTCGCGACGCTGCGGTTGGCGAAGCTGTCGGTCTGCTGCATGAACAGGATGCGGTACGGCTCGGGGTTCTGGAGCCCGTACTCCACGTACGCGCGACCGCGTGCCCGCACGACCTCGAGCGGGTCGTCACTGTCGGTGCCCGCGGCGGCGAGGGACTGGACGAACCCGTGGAAGTGGCGGACGCAGACCTCGAGCATCAGGGCGTCCTTGTCGGCGAAATGCATGTAGATCGCCGGCGGCGTGCACCCGACCCGGTCGGCGATCGCCTGGATGGAGACCGCCGATTCGCTGCCCGCCTCGAGGAGCAGCTCGTCGGTCATCTCGATGATCTCCTGGCGCAGCTTGTCGCCCTCACCCCGCTTGGCACGCTGGCGCGTCGGCCTGGCCTTTCCGGCGGACGTGGACGTGGCCTTCCCCGTGGCCTCGACCTTCCCCGTGGGTTCGGCCTTCCCGGTGGCCTTGGCCATGTCTCTCCCCGCCTCTCGGCGTCGTGTGTGCGGTGTCGCCCGGGCCGTTCGTGGGGAACCGGCGGGACGGCGTGGCATCAGTATAGCTTCATGTCACTAAGTTAGCGAGCACTAAGTTAATCACCCTCCGCCACGTCGCCCAGATAGCTCGCCTCGAGCAGATCCCGGCGGTGACGCAGGTCCGAGGTGTTTCCCTCGATGGCAACACGCCCCCGCCGGAGCACGTAGACACGGTCGGCCACGGCCAGAGCCGCGGGGACCTGCTGTTCGACGAGGAGCACGCCTGCGCCCGTGTCGTCGGCGATGGCCCGCACGGTCGGGAGCAGTTGCTCGACGACGATCGGCGCCAGTCCGAGGCTCATCTCGTCGATCAGGAGAAGGCGCGGTCGTCCGGCGAGTGCCCGCGCCAGAGCCAGCATCTGCTGCTCACCGCCCGAGAGCAGCCCCGCGTCACGGTCCTTCAGCTTCTCGAGGCGAGGGAAGGCCGCCAGCGCCATCTCGACGGCCTCCTCGTCACGACGTCGCGCGCCGAGGCGGAGGTTCTCGCCTGCGGTCAGCTCGAAGAACAGCGCACGGTCCTCCGGCACGTGGGCAAGACCGCGACGTGCCAGATCCAGCGTGCGACGCTCGATCCCGTACCGGCCGTCGGACACCGCGGCACCGAGCACCGTGAGCTCGCCGCCGAGTCGCGGCAGGAGGCCCGATATCGTCAGCAGCGTGGTCGTCTTCCCTGCTCCGTTGGAACCGAGGAGCGCCACGATCTCCCCCTCGCCCACGGTGAGGTCGAGGCCGTGCACGACCGGAACCCCGTTGTAGCCGGCATCGACACCGGAGAGGGACAGCACCGGGTTCATCGATCGGCCTCCAAACCGAGGTATGCCTCGATGACAGCCGGATCCGTGCGTACCTCTCGAGGTGAACCCGACGCAATCACGCGGCCGAGCTCGAGCACGTGGATCCGCTCACACACACCGAGAACCAGGCTCATGTCGTGATCGACGAGGAGCACACCGATTCCGAGATCCGGCAGTGACCGGAGCCGCGAGGCGAGTGCCGCCGTCTCGGCGTTGTCGAGCCCTGCGGCCGGTTCGTCGAGGAGCACGAGGCGGGGCCGTGACGCCAGCGCCCGGGCCAAGCCGGCCAGGCGTCGTTGGCCGTGTCCGAGTTCGGGTGGGTAGCGCTCGCCTTCATCCCCGAGGCCGGTGGCATCGAGTGCCCACTCGACGTCGATGTTCCGGGCACGGTACGAGGGTCGGCACGCATCGACGAACACCGACCACCAGCGTGTTCTCGTTGCGGCCACGAGCAGGTTCTCGCGAACCGTGAGGTCGTCGAACATCTCGACCGACTGGAACGTGCGGACGAGGCCGTGCTCGGCCCGCCTGTGTGCGGGCCAGCCCCGGATGTCGGTCCCGGCGAAACGAATCCCTCCCGTTGCCTGCGGAATGAACCCGCTGAGGGCGTCGATGCAGGTCGTCTTCCCGGCGCCGTTGGGGCCGATGAGACCGACGATTCCGCCCTCATCGACGGAGAAGGAGACGAGGTCGACGGCGTTCAGACCTCCGTAGGTGACCATGAGATCGGTGACCTCGAGAAGCGGGTTCATGGCTTCACCGGGGAGCGGTCGCCGAGGTGGGCGTCTGCGACCGTCCTGCCCGATCTGACCTGACGCCTCCAGAACAGGGCCCGCCGCGCCGCTCCCGAGATCCCGTCCGGGTACAGGATCGCCATCGCGATGAGGGCGAGGCCGCTGACCGCGAACTGGTGGTCGGGGGAACCGCCGATCTCGCCGTCCGTGAGCTGCGTCACGACTCCCCCGGTGGCGAGAAGGCCGGCGATCACAGCGCCACTGATGCTGGCGATACCGCCGAGGTAGACGAGGGCGAGGAGAGCGAGCGCGGCGAACACAGTGAACGACTCGGGTGCCAGCTTCTCCGCCTGGTAGCCGATCAGGACCCCGCCGATCCCGGCGATCAGTGACGAGACGGCGAAAGCCGAGAGCTTGGTGCCGGGCACGTTGATGCCCGAAGCGGCGGCGGCCCGCTCGTTGGAGCGGACCGCGAGCCACCGCAGCCCCGTCGGGCTCCGCCGCAGGTTGGCAACGGCGAGGAACACGACGACACAGACGATGAGTACGAAGATCCCGAACGCGGGCCGGAAGTTGGCCGAACCGGTGGCCGAGAAGCCGAGGTCGACACCGAACAGCCGAGGTCGCGGCACCCGCTGGCCTTTCAGACCCCCGAGAGCGCTCGACTTGAACAGGAGCTCCTCGATCGCCACGGCTGCACCGAGCGTCGCGACGGCCAGCGTCATGCCCCGGACCCTCACGGCGGGAAGCCCGACCACGAGACCGATCACGGTCGTGATCACGATCGCGATGATCGGCGCCCACGGAAACGGGATTCCCGCGTCGACGACGAGCTTTGCAGTCCCGAATCCGGCGACCCCCGCGAACGCGAACTGGGCCAGCGAGATCTGCCCGACGTAGCCGGTGAGCACGACACTCGACAGCGCGATCACCGCCATGATCATCGACACGACGATGGCCAACCGCCACTGGCTGTCGAGTGTCAGGAGCCCCGCCAACGTCGCACCCGACAGGAGGAGCGCCGTCATTCCCACGAACCGCGGTCGAGGCGAGTTCGGGAGCCGGGACTCGAGAATCACGCTGCGACCGGGCAACGTCTCGCCACGGACGGTCAGGGCGATGACGATCAGCAGGAACGGCAACGCCTGCTGGAAGCCTCCCTGGGGGATCCACAGGGGAATCCAGTCGGTCTGCGTCGTGAAGTTCAGGATCACCGATTGCGCCATTCCGATCCCGAGCCCGGCGAGTGCTGTCACCACGAACGAACGCAGGCCGCCGAAGAGTGCGGCCGCGAGCGCCGGGACGACGAGCAGGCTCGTCGCCAGGGGATCCAGTTGCTTGGTGACCGACGCGATCAGGATGACCGAGATGCCTGCGAGAAGGGAGGCGACCATCCAGTTGATCGCTGCCACCCGGTCGGGAGAGTGCCCGAGGAGCAGAACGCCCTTCTCGTTCTCGGCCGCGGCCCGGGTGGCCAGACCGAAGCGGGTGCGCCGGAAGACCGCGCGGAGCACGAGTGCCACCAGGAGGGCGAGGCCGGCCAGCACGAACCTGTTGTTCGGCACCGTGACGCCGAACCACTCACTGCTGCCCTCGGGCAGGATCGAGCCCAGGCTGAGCTGCGTCGCACTCGTCTCGGTGAACCGCAGCTTGACGACGGCCTCGAGGTAGAGGAGGAGTCCGAGCGAGGCGACCACGCGAGCGAGAGCAGGAGCGGTGCGCAGCCACTTGAACACGGCGAAGTAGATGATCAGGCCGAGCACCGCCGACAGGAGCGCGCACGTGATCAGTGCGGTTTCGACCGTCGGAGCGTCGATGATCGGCACGCGAGCCGGCAGTCCGATGACCGGTAGGACGAGCTCGCCGGTCTGACGCAACTCGAAGTAGGCGAAGGCGACGTACATGCCGAGTGCGGCATGCGCGAAGTTGACCACGCCCGACGCGCGGTGGGTCAGAACCAGCCCCAGAGCGAGGAGGGCAATGACCGCGCCGGCCCCGAGGCCGACCAGCAGGTAACCGAGGTAGCCGGTGATTACCTGCTCCTTTGTCCCTCGTTCTTGTTCTTCGTGGACCGCACGGATGTCACCTGCCGGGGATCATCGACGACTACTACCGGCCTCTGAGCCGGACAGGTGTCGTCACTCCTCGGGAACGATGAGCTCCGAGACCTCGATCCAGTCGCTGATCTGTGTCAGTTCGCCGTCCTGCATCTGGGCCAGGATCTGCTGGGGCGCACAGATCGCCGGGAGCTCACCGCCCATCTGCCGGCCGTCGCAGGTGTAGGCGTGGCCCAGGAAGCTCGGACGGTCGACCGCCGAACGGAAATCGTCGATGATCGCCTGACTGCTGAGGTTGTCGGCCCCGATCCCAACGAGCTCGACATAGAGGTTGATCAGCGACCCGAAGGCGATCGTGGCGGCGCTACCGGCCTCCACACCCTCGCTCCCGTATCGCTCGATGACCTCGTCGTAGAGGTCGACGGAAGGCGGTGGGCCCTCGAGGGGGTTCTCGATGCCGTAGATGTACCCCTCGAGATTCTCGCCACCGACCGCGTCGACGAACGTCGGCTCGAGGCATCCTCCCGACCAGTAGGTCTGCGCGGTGATGTCGGCCTCGAGCATGGCCTGGTAGGCGGCACCACAGCCCGCGTCGGCGACCAGGACGATGATCGCGTCGGGATCGGACTGGTTGGCCGCTGTCAGCGGTGTGAGCACGTCCTCGGTCACGATCGGCATGGGAACCATGTTGATGTTCTCGGGAGCGATCCCCTGCCCGATCAGCGCGCGCTCGGCCCACTCGGCGCCGTCGACGACGGATCCGAAGTCCCCGTACATGATCGAGACCCGCTCGGCATCGAGTTCCTCGACGATGTGGTGCACGAAGCCGAGATTCTGGCCCCACGAACCGCCGCTGAACTGGAACGAGATCGGGCTCTCCACCGAGGTGAAGCTGACCGGGACGCCGCCGATGTACGGAATCCCGTTGTCCTCCAACACCTGGACGCCGTCGCCGAACAGGTCGATCCCGCCCAGCACGGCGAGCACGTCTTCTTCGACCATCCGCTGACCGCACGACTGGGCGCCGGTGGCACTGAACTGGACATCGCACGTGATCAGGTCGATCGGGTGGCCGTCGACACCTCCCATCTCCTCGTTCAGCCACGCGACGCCGGCCTCAGTGCCCAGCGTGAGCTCGGGAAACGCCGCCGCCGGACCGGACTCGTTGTTGATCATTCCGATCTTGATCGGCTCGCCGTCGGCGACGACCGGTGCGTCAGGGATCAGGTCGTCGAGCGTCGTTCCGTCGGGCGCGCACTCGACGATCGAGTCGGTGGTGCACTCGAACTCGGAATCCTGGCCCAGGTCCCTGTTCGTCTCGGGGTCGGTCTTCTCACTGCATCCCGCGGCGACCAGCGCCAGCGCGATGAGGGGCACCAGGACACGGCGGGGCAGGGACCGCTGCGTCCTCATCGTCGACACCGCCGTCGACACCGCCGTCGAATCGCCCGTCGACACGCCCATCGTCGTCCCCGATTCCGCGCGGTGATCCTGCGCCGGTGCGGTACTCGCGCTGTTCGACCTCACCGTGATCTTGGTGACTTAGCGTCACTAAGCTGACGACAATGAAAACAGGCCTCGCCCGGCAGGTCAAGGCGCATCATGGGAAGGGAGGTCGGATCCGGTGAGCCGCCACGACCGCCGCGACCGGCGTCGCGGCGCGCTAGCTTGCCGGTTCGGGCGGGCGGCGTCGACACCTCGCGTCCGACTCCGACACCACGACCCTGTCGCCCGAACGGTCAGACCCCCGACGGAGGCGAAACACGGCCATGAGCGATGTCTCCTTCGACCTCGACGAGCTTCTCGATGAGGCCCGAGCGGCGAGCGGGCTGAGCGACTTCGGGTCGGACGACTTCCGGGTAGGTCTCGAGAAGCTCCTCGAGACCTACGACCACAACGGGTTCGACGAGGACGCCCGCCGGCACAACCGCGGCCGCCTGCTGGGCCTGCTGTCGGAGCGCCTCCGGATCGAGGACGCCTGGGCGAGGCACCCCGAGATCCGCGACGTGCAGATCGACGCACCGATGTACCTCACGGGCCTCCCGCGCACGGGAACGTCCGCCCTGTTGAATCTTCTGTCGCAGGATCCGGCGATGCGCCCCATGGAGCTGTGGGAAGGCATGAACCCGTCGCCGCTGCCGGGGAACCCCGCCAAGGAGGACGACCCCCGGTATCTCGGGATCAAGGCCTTCACCGACCAGCTCTACGACGAGAACCCGGATTTCGCCAGGATCCACCACACGAGTGCGGACACGGCCGAGGAGTGCATCCACCTCCTGAATCACACGTTCCAGGACGTGCAGTTCGGCATCGAGGTCCTGATGGAGCCGTACGGTTCGTGGTTCCGGGAACAGGACCACCGGGCGAGCTACCTCTACTACGCCGACATCCTGCGCATGCTCCAGTGGTGCCGACCCGGTGAGAGGTTCCTGCTCAAGACACCTGCCCACCTGTGGGCACTCGACATCCTGGTCGACATCTTCCCCGACTGCTCGATCGTGATCACGCACAGGGACCCGGTCGAATGTGTGGGCTCCTACGCCAGCATGATGGAGTCACTCATGACCGGGCGCTCCTTCGACCGACGGGACCTCGGGCCCACGGTCATGGAGTACCTGGCCGCCAAGCTGGAGTACAGCCAACGCTGTCGCGCCGGAATCGAGCCGTCACGGATCATCGACATCGGATTCACCGATCTGGTGGCCGACCCGGTGGGAGCGGTGCAGCGGATCTACGGCCATTTCGGGATTCCGATGACCCCGGAGTTGGAGCAGGCCTTTGCCGACTACACCGCCGCGCACCCGCAGGGCGAGCACGGGACGCACGACTACCGACTCGACGAGTACGGCCTGAGCGAACAGCAGATCCTCGACAGGTTCGCGTTCTACACCGAGCGCTTCCCGGCAGCCGAACACCGGTAGAGCCGACGTTTCTCTCCCCCTGTCAGGGACCGGTGTCGTTCGCGCCGAGGATCGTCACCGCGACCGCGGAGCCCTGGCCGCCGAGATTGTGGGCCAGACCGAAGGATGCGTCCTTCACCTGCCGCCCGTCAGCGCGCTCCTGGAGCTGGCGCGTGACCTCGTAGATCATCCGGCACCCCGTCGCTCCGATCGGGTGCCCGAAGCTCTTCAGGCCACCCGAGGCGTTGACCGGGATCTCTCCGTCGAAGTTCGCGCGCCCGTCGTTGACGAAAGCCGCGGCCTCGGGCTGGTCGCAGAGCCCGAGATCCCCGATGTTGAGCAGCTCGGTGATGGTGAAGCAGTCGTGGACCTCGGCGAGGCCGATGTCGGCGCGGGGATCGGTGATCCCGGCCTCCTCGTACGCCTGGCGTGCGGCCTGACGCGTGGCGGGGAAGCCGAGATAGTCGACGTCGGACTTGTACACGGGCCAGCCGGTGTGGACCGAGAGCTGCACGGCCTTGACCCAGGGGAAGTCGTCCTTGTGGGGGAGCTCCGCCGCCAGCTCGGGGCGCGTGATGACGGCAGCCGCCGCCCCGTCGGAGACACCGCAGGCGTCGAGTCGACCCAGCGGCCAGGCCAGACAGGGAGAGCCGAGAACCTGATCGACACTCACCTGCCGGCGGAAGTGGGCCTTCGGATGGTCGGCTCCGTTGTCGTGGTTCTTCACCGCGACCGCAGCCAGGTCTTCGCGGGTCCAGCCCCATGCCTCCATCGCCCGCGTTGCCGCCAGCGCGAAGACGGCCGGAGCCGACACCGAGCCCATGACCGGGTGGGCGCCGAGCACGTCGAGAGGCAGACCCGACGCAGACTGGTCGAGGATCTTCTCGACTCCACAGGCGAGGGCGACGTCGCACACGCCGGCGGCGACCGCGTAGCAGGCGTTGCGGAACGCGTCGAGGCCCGACGCACAGAAGTTCTCGACATGCGTGGCCGGCTTGCCGAACAGCTTGAGGGCGTCGACCGCCATGCCCCCCGAGAGACCCGTGAAGGGGTAGAGCGAGCCCACCCAGATGGCGTCGACGTCGGAGGGCTCCACGCCCGCGTCCGAGAAGGCCTCGAAGCACGCGTCGGCCAACATGTCGGACGGGCCCGCCTCCCAGTGCTCGCCGAACGGCGTACAGCCCACGCCGGCGATCGCCGCTCGGTCACGAATCCCCTGCGTCATCGCTCAGGCCTGCCTTGTCACCGTCGACGTCGCCGTTTCCTGCGTGGCGGGACCGTTCGGGTCACCGTCCGGCCGACACTTCCAGTAGTAGTTGTTGTACCCGCCACCGCCGTGAATGCGCCGGAACGTGAGCTCCACGTCGAGCCCCGGATGAACGTCGTCGGGCCGGCAGTCGGTGACGTCGAGGAAGATCCTGCCGCCGCCCTCCAGGTCGATCACGGCCCGGGGGATCGGCTCGGTCAGATAGCAGTTCTGGTCGATGTGGTCGAGGGTGTTCGTGAAGATCCGACCCTTGCGGCCGAGAGGAACGTCGTCGAGCGTCCGGTACGCGCCGCAGCCGTCACAGACCCGCCCTCCCGGGTACTGGACCAGACCGCAGGCGGAACAGCGCGCTCCGGTCAGCGTCAGCTCCCTGGACAGGTCGCGCTGGTACGTGACGGGCGACGCGCGTACGTCGGTCTGGAGGCGGGTCACCAGGTCGCGTGACCGGAGATAGTCGCCGTAGCCCGCTGTCTCGAAGCGGCGCGCAAGAGATCCGGCGACACCCCGCCAGGATTCCGGACGCTCCGGCACGTCCTCGACCTCGAACAGGAACGCATCGGCGCCCTCGCCGTAGCTCGCCAGGACGAGTCGTTCGCCGGCGTCGGCCCTCTCGAGGATCGCTCCGAGACACACTAGAGGATGTGCGGCGCCCGCGTACCCCATCTGCATGAACAGCTCGTCGTGGGGTTCGCCGCTCTCGGAGCCGAGCTCGGCGCCGGCGCTCCGAGCCGTGCGCGGGTCGGGTGCGGCGAGGATCATCCTCGAGACCTCGTCCTGGTCCAGCCCGGCGGTGGCCAGCACGGCCTTGGCCGCCTCCACCAGCAGGCGTCGGCAGCCGTACTCGGTCTCGAACTTGCCCTGGAAGGAGCGAACCAGGCGGTCGTCGGCCCGCCTCCACGGTCCGATGAACTCGTCGGCGACGGCCGCGGTCTCCCGAACCCGCACGGGTCCGGCGCTCGACACGACGACAGCGGCCGCTGCGTCTCCGAGCATCTGCTCCGAGATCGAATCGGGTTCGCCCAGACGCTCGTCGGAGGCCACCACGAGTGCGTTCGTCGCCGAGCCGGATCGCACCGCCTCGACGGCCAGGCGCAACGCCGACGTTCCCGCCCGCAACGTGTCGGTGATGTCGGCCGTGAAGACGTCGCGACGCACCCCGAGTACGGCTGCGAGCGTGGCCGCAGCGTGCTTCTCCACATACGGGGCGGTCGTGCTCGCGAAGAACACCGCGTCGATCGCCGACGCGTCGGGACCGGCCTCGAGGCAGTCGAGGGCCGCCTCGACCGCCATCGTGAGCGTGTCCTCGTCGCTGCCGGCCACCGCCCGGTCGCCGGGGACCGCGGGTCCTCCCCACAGGGACGCCATCTCGGCGCGCGGCAACCGTCGGGGCGGCACGTAGGCCCCGTGGCAGGCGAGGTGAGCGTGGTTGCTCATCGTGGCCGGTCCTACCTTCTGAGAATGCAGCCGTCCGCGGGCCCGCCGGCGCCGCTGGCGACGAGGACGACCTCCGCGTCGCCCACCTGGTTGGAGGACGTTCCCCGAATCTGGCGCACCGCCTCGATGATGTTCGCCCCGTACGCGAAGCCCTCACCGAGGAAGCCGCCGTTCGTGTTCAGGGCCAGGCGGCCGCCGACACGCAGAGCGTCGCCCCCTTCGCAGAAGGCCGCTCCCTCGCCCTCGGCGCAGAATCCGAGTGCCTCGAGCTGCAGGGGCACGAGCGGGGCGAAGCGGTCGTCGAGCTGCGCCACCGAGATGTCGTCCGGCCCGATCCCTGCCACCCGGTACAGCTCCTCACCCATGAGACGCATCTCGGGGAGCTCCGACAGTCGTGGTCGGCTGTAGCTCGACAGCTGCTCGCCCTCGGTGGACGTGCCCTGCGCGTTCGCCATCACGAAGGCCGGTGGGTGCGCGAGGTCCGCCGCTCTGTCGGCCGTCGTGACGACGATGGCGATCGCTCCGTCGACGTCGGGAGCGCAGTCGAGGGTACGGAGAGGATCGACGACGACATCGGCATCGATGTAGTCGGCGAGGGTGATCGGTGCGTCGTAGAAGATGGCGTGCGGGTTCTTGGCCGCGTGCTCGCTGCAGACGACCGGCACCCACCCGATCTGTTCGGCCGAGGCCCCGAACTCGTGCATGTACCGGCGCACGGCCATGCCGATCGAGGCGTCGGGTGTGAGAAGACCGAAGGGCGCGTGGAAGTCGTAGCGGATCATGTCCAACGACTCGTCCTTGGTCTCCTTCGCAGCGCGGAAATCCGAGCCTGCGCGCCGTCCCGACGCGTTGTTCGCCGACCGGTAGTACACGACGGTTGTGGCGATGCCCGCAGCGACGGCGGTCACCGCGTTCAGCAGCGGGAGGGTCCCGTAACGCGAGTCGCCCGCATAGGTGAGGTTGTCGATGCCGAGCGCCTTCTGGATGTACATCGCATCGATGCCGTCGACCACGTCCTTCACGATGCCGTCGACGTCCTCGGGACGCAGGCCGGCGTCGTCGACGGCCGCCTTGATGCACTCGGCGGCCAGCGAGTACTCGGTACGCCCGGAGTCGGTGGAGAAGCCGGTCGTCGCCACGCCCACGACGGCAGCGGCGTCTCTGATGCTCGGCATCGTCTTCGTCTCCCTCACGCGGCTCGCCTCTTGAACTTGTAGAGCGTCAGGTCGTCGGAGATGTCGTCGAAGACCACCTCGACCGGCATCCCGAACTCGACCTCGTCGGGTTCGATGTCCATGAGATTGCTGACGAGCCGGATCCCTTCCTCCAGCTCGACGAGCACGACCGAGTACGGAACCTTCATGGCCGGGTAGGCCATCCGGTCGGTCGTGAAGTTGACGTAGGAGTAGATGTGTCCCCGACCCGAGGACGGGACCCATTCCATGGTGTCCATGGACTTGCACTCGGCACACATCGGCCGCGGAGGTTGGTAGTAGATGTCACAGGCTCCGCACTTCTGCAGCACGAGCTCGTGATTCGCGACCGCATCCCAGAACGGCTTGTTGTCGGCGTCGATCGACGGCTTCAGGATTGGTATTCCCGGAACGTATTCCATGGGTCGCGCTACCTCCTCAGGATGAAACCGCTCGTCGGCACTCCGGGACCACCCGTGACCAGACTCAGCTCCGCGTCCTCCACCTGGCTCGTGGAGGTGCCCCTGATCTGTCGCACCGCCTCGTTCATCAGGTTGTAGCCGTGGATGTAGGCCTCCGAGAGCAGGCCGCCCGACGTGTTGAGCGGGAGCTCACCACCGGGCCTGATCCGGTCGCCGCCGTCACAGAACGCCGCGCCCTCGCCGCGTTCGCAGAAGCCGAGCTCCTCGAGTTGGACGAGGGCCCCGAGACTGAAGGGGTCGTACAACTGGGCGACGTCGATGTCGGCGCGGCTGACACCGGCAACCCGGAAGAGCTCCTCCGCCATGTACCACGTCTCCGGCAGGCCCGTGATGATCGGCCGGTTGTAGGAGGTCTGGATCTCCTGTTCGGGCGGACAGCTCTGCGCGGCCGCCAGGATGTGGGCGGGTGGCTGCTTCAGGTCCTTGGCCCGTTCGGCGGTGGTCACGACGAGGGCCGCCGCGCCGTCGGTGTCGACACAACAGTCGAACAGACGTAGCGGTTCGACGATCATCGGGGAGTCCATGTAGTCCTGATGCGTCATCGGCTTGTCGTGGAAGATCGCTCTCGGATTTCGCTGGGCGTTCTCTCGGAGCACGACCGGGTACCAACCGATGTGTTCGGGCTCGACTCCGTACTCGTGCATCCACCGCATGCCGTACATGCCGGCCCAGGAGAGCGGGGTCAGCAGTCCGAACGGGAAGAAGTAGCCGTAGTGCAGCGTCGGCGCCTCGCTCAGGTACCCCACGTATCCGTCGCCCCGCCCGTAGCGGTGCCCGGACGCCTCGTTCAACGACCGGTAGCAGACGACGTAGTTGGCGACCCCCGTTGCCACCGCCGCGGCCGCGTGCATCACGTTCGCGCAGGCGGCTCCGCCTCCGAAGCTGATCTGGTGGGCGAACCTCAGGTTCGGGATGCCCAGCGAGCCGATCACGGTGGGCGCGGACGTACG
This sequence comes from Acidimicrobiia bacterium, assembly GCA_041394025.1. Taxonomy (NCBI): domain Bacteria; kingdom Bacillati; phylum Actinomycetota; class Acidimicrobiia; species Acidimicrobiia bacterium. The sequence continues at coordinate 780,754 of JAWKJA010000003.1, forward strand.
CTCGAGCGTGAACCCTTCGAGGCCGTCGATGTCGTCCATCGTCAGCCCGGCGTCGTCGACCGCCGCCTTGATGGCCTCGCAGGCCATGTCGAGCTCGTCACGCCCGGAGTCTCTCGAGAACTCGGTCTCGCCGATGCCGACGATCGCCGTGTTGTCCTTGATCAGGTTCGATTCGACGCTCGGCTTCCGGTCCGGCCGGTAGCGCCTCTCGACGTACTCCTGCAGCATTCCCGGACTCCTCCTCGACGGGACGGCGGACGCCGACCCGGCTACGCCGCTCTCCGGAAGGTGAAGAGCGTCAGCTCGTCGTCGACGTCCTCGAAGACGACCTCGACGGGCATCCCGATCTCGAGATCGTCGGGCGGGATGTCGACGGGGTTGCTCACGAGGCGCACACCTTCATCGAGCTCGACGAGCACGACGGAGTGCGGCGCGTCGAACGCGGGGTGGGGCGACTCCCGATACGTGACCCAGCTGTAGATCGTGCCGTGACCCGATGCCGTGACCCATTCCGACTCGGCCGACCGGCACCTCGGGCACATCGGCCGGGGCGGGTGCAGCCAGTGGCCGCATTCCGCGCAGCGTTGCAACTGCAGCTCGTGGCGCGTGACTGCTTCCCAGAACGGCGTGCTGCTCCGGTAGAGGACCCCCCACATCGCCGGATGCGGGATCTGATCCGGTGTCGGCTGCGCCGGCGTCGACTGCGCTGATGCCGGCTGCTCGGAGGTGTCTGCGGCTGCTGTCATCGAACTCCCGGTCTCTCCTGATCTCCGGTCTTCCGCTGGGCGGACTCTACCGACTCCGAGGGAGTCTTCACCAGTTGGTAGCAATGTGTAACCATTTGGCTAGTGTGGCGGGGCCCGCAGCAGGAGGGCACCGGGAGGGACATCGCATGGGGAGCAGCGGGGGTCTGCGTGTCCAGAGCGTCATGTCGGCCCCCACCCACGACGACGCCGGGAACGGCGGAGCGCCCGTCGGCGTGGCGGGCATCGCGGCCGCGGCCCGGAAGGCCGAGGAGCTCGGTTTCGACGGCGTGACGGCTCCGGAGGCCGGCCACGACCCCTTCCTGCCGTTGGCGATCGCCGCCGAACACACCGAGCGGATCGCGTTGGGCACGAACGTGGCGATCGCGTTTCCCCGGAGCCCGCTGGTGACCGCGCAACTGGCGTGGGACCTGCAACAGCTCTCGGGAGGCCGGTTCCAGCTGGGTCTGGGCACGCAGGTCCGGGGACATGTGGAACGCCGCTATGCGTCGTCGTGGACGGGCCCGCCCGGCCCGCGGCTGCGCGACTACATCGGATGCCTCGAGGCGATGTTCACGACGTTCGAGACAGGTGAAGCGCCCGCCTTCGAGAGCGACCACTACCGCTTCACGCTGATGAACCCGTTCTTCAACCCGGGTCCGATCGAGCATCCCCACATCCCGATCCACCTCGCTGCGGTCAACCCCTACATGGCGCGCCTCGCCGGCGAGCGCTGCGACGGGTTGCGCCTCCACCCGATCGCGACGTTCCGCTACACCCGCGAGGTCGTGCTCCCCGCCGTCGAGGCGGGAGCCGCCACCGGCGGGCGCCCGGTCGACGACGTGGACATCATCGGCGCTCCGTTCCTGGCGGTCGCCGAGAACGACGAGGGGGTCGAGGCCGCCAGACAGGCGTTGAAGCGGAACATCGCCTTCTACGCCTCCACCCGCACCTACCACGCCGTCCTCGACTTCCACGGCTGGACGGATGTGGGCCTCGAGCTCCACCAGATGTCCCGGGAGGGCCGGTGGAAGGAGATGCCGGGCCGGATCAGTGACACGATGCTCGACGAGTGGGCCATCATCGCCACATGCGACGAACTGGCCGCCACGATCGAGCGGCGTTGCGGCGACCTCTACTCGACGGTCCTTCTCGACCTCTCACCGTCGCTGCGCAGGAACGAGGAATGGGTGGCCGACACGGTCGCTGCACTGCAACGGGGATGACTCCCCGGGGAACGGAGAGAACCACATGGCATCCGGGGAAAAGGAGTACCTCTTCGAGGTCGACGAGGGGGTCGGTGTCGTCACGTTGAACCGTCCCGAGCGCCTGAACGCGATCAGCTGGGACCTGTCGAGCGATCTGATCGAGCTGTTCCGCGATCTCCGCCAGCGCGACGAGGTGCGCGTGATCGTGCTCACGGGCGCCGGCCGCGGCTTCTGCTCGGGCGGCGACGCCGAGTGGCTGAGCGGATCCGACGAACGGGGTCTGCCCGGGCTCTCCGACGTGCCTCTCGAGCGATACCAGCGCAAGACCCCCGCAGGGCCCGTCGCCGAGTTCACGCGCATGATCGTCGAGGTCGACAAGCCGGTGATCGCCGCCGTTCACGGGCCGGCGATGGGTGCGGGGCTCTCCTTTGCGCTGGCCTGCGACCGGCGCTTCGCCGACACGACGACACGGATGAGCGCTGCCATGGTGCGCCTCGGCTTCGCGCCCGACTGCGGCATCACCTGGTTCCTGCCGCGCGTCACCAGCCTCTCGACGGCGTTGATGATGGTGGAAACCGGCAGGATCCTCGAGGCCGACGAGTGCCTGCGCGAAGGACTGATCGACGAGCTCGTCGACGAGGGTGAGGCCCTGCCGACGGCGCTGCGCTACGCGAAGCAGCTGGCGGGCGGCCCGAGCGTGGCCGTCGACCTCGCTCGCCGTTTCGTCCACAAGGCGCTCACGTCGACCCTCGACGAGATGCTCGACTACGAGGCCGTGGCCGCCACCATGTCCGCCCACACGGCCGATGCCCGTGAAGGTACACAGGCCTTCGTGGAGAAGCGCAGGCCACACTTCGAGGGGCACTAGCAGCGCCGACTGTGGGGGTCGGCGCAGAGGGAGGTCCCACTCCGTGGAAAAGGTCATGTACTGCGTGACGGCAGAGCCCGGCATGGACTCGTCGGCACTGCGGGAATCGCTGCGGGGCAGGGTGGCGGAGCGACTCGCCGCGCTCGGGGCACACGGTGTGCAGGTGAACGTGGCCGACGATGCGGTCGCACCGGCTGAGGATCTCCGCATCCTCTCCTCGCCCACTCCCGCCGAGGCGGTCGTGTCGGTCTGGATCGACAGTGCCGTCGACGAGTTCCGGGAACCCTTCGATCAGGCCATCGCCGAGAACACGGCGACCTCGGCCGCCTACCTCGTCACGGAGTCGGTGCCCGTTGCGAACACGCTCCATCCGGCGGAGCCGGGTGAGCGCGTCGACGGATTCGCCCAGTTGGCGTTTCTCACGAGACCCACCGACCTGACGGTCGACGAGTGGCTCGACATCTGGCTGAACAGCCACACGCGGATCGCCATCGACACCCAGGCCACGTTCCTCTACGTCCAGAACGTCGTGACCCGTGTCCTGACCGACGGAGCGACGCCATGGGACGCGATCGTCGAGGAGGCGTTCCCGGCGGCGGCGATGACCGACCCCCAGGTCTTCTTCGACTCTGTGGGCGACGACGAGCGACTGGCGGAACGCCAGGAGACGATGCTCACCAGCGTGCAGCGCTTCGTCGACCTGGCGACGATCGAGGTCGTTCCGACGAGCCGGTACGTGATGCGCTCAGCGCTCGTGAGGATGTAGGACGTCCACGCCGGCCCCGTCGTCGATCACTGGGCCTTGTACATCTTGTTGAGGCAGTGGCGCGCGAGGCGGGCGACCTCGATACCCGAGAGGGCCGACTGGTGCGTGCCCATGCCCGCGGCGCCGGCGTCGGCGCCCGCCAGGTACAGACCACGAACGGACGTCTCCGAGCTGGGCTTCATCGACCCGCACTGGCCGATGATCTGGGCGAGCCCGACGCACTCGCCACCCTGTCCGGGCAGGACCGCGTCGCGGGTGAGCTCCGAGATCTGGCGGGGGCCGTTGTACTCCTTGCGTTCCGTGGCCTCCCAGATCTCGGGGAAGAGCTCCTTCATCTGCCTGTCCATGCAGCTCCAGAGGCCTTCGATCTCCCGGGCATCCGGGTCCGGTGAGCAGACCGTGCCCGAGACCAGCACCTGCTTGCCCGGGGGGGCGGCGTGCTCGTCGTAGAAGGAGTGGTTGCACATGAAGAGGATCACCTCGTCGGGCTCCTCACCCTCCTTCTGCTTGCGAAAACGTGCCGTGTCGAGCCAGCTGTCGTCCGACCAGACCGCGTAGATCGCCGTGTCCATGACCGGCCGGTCGAGGAAGTAGCGGACGCTCGTGAAGGCCCACCCGGGCACGAGACCCTTCACGTAGTCGACGTAGCCCCGGTCGAAGTGCTCCTCGCCGACGAGCTTGAGAACCGTCGGGTGGATACCGGCGGAGCTCACGACGACGGGCGCCGAGAAGTTGCCCTTCGTGGTCTCCACGCCCGTCACCGCGCCGTCGTCGACGGTGATCCGCTCGACCTTGGCCCTCGTGACGATGGTCCCGCCGTTCTTCTCGAACTCGCGTGCCATCACCATGGTGAGCCCGCCGAAGCCACCCTTGTACTGGCCGCCTCCGCCCTGGAGCATGATCTGCTTCATGATCAGGATCTGCTCGGACGCCGCCACGAGATCGAGGGGCTCGGCGAGCGACGCGTTGGCGTGGAAGCCCAGGTAGTTGTAGAGGGGCGCGGGCACGTCACGTTCGGAGAGCCACTCCTCCATCGTCATGTTGTCGAGTGCGCCGATCTCTGCGTCCGACATCGTGACCATCTCGGTCAACACGGCGAGTGCGGCGGCCTGTTCGTCCTCGGTCGCCTCCCACAGCTTGAAGAAGGGCTCGGGATCGTCCAGCGCCTGCTTCTGGGTCACGGTCTTGTACGTGTCCCATTCGCGACGCCGGTAGCAGAGGGTGACGACGTCGCGGGGATCGTCGGGCTCGAGTGCCGGCTCGAACTCGTCGGACACGCCGAGCTCGGCGAAGACCGTCTCGAAGGCCGAACCACGCATGGGAACCTGCCCGTGGGGGAAGAGGTCGTAGGCCCAGCCGTCCTTGTCGATGCTCATCATCTTGCCGCCGAGCGCGTCGTTCTTCTCGACGAGCAGGGTCTGCGTGCCGCGCTTCTGGAGCAGCGTCGCGCATGCGAGGCCACCGGGCCCGCTGCCGATGACGATGACTTCGTAGTCGTGGTTGTCCATTGCGCCGCTCCCTATCGCTTGAGAACCACTGCCGTCCCGTTTCCGCCCAGCCCGAGGGTCTGCGCGAGACCGAGTTTGGCGTCGGGCACCTGGCGGGGCCCCGCATCACCACGCAGCTGCCAGGTCATCTCGCAGACCTGGAAGACACCCATGGCCGTGGTGGCCTCCCCGAAGCAGAGAAAGCCGCCGCTCGGGTTGATCGGCATCGTGCCGGTCGGCATCGTCTCGCCGCTCTCGAGCAGGTGCTCGGCCTCGCCGGGCTCGCACAGACCCCAGTCCTCCGGGAAGGCGAGCTCGTAGTAGACGGTGTTGTCCTGGAGCTCGACGAAGTCGAGGTCCCCGGGCGTCGCCCCCGCCTGTGAGAGAGCCTCGCTCACGGCGAGCGCGGCCTCGCTGTGGTGGGTCCTGCCGGTGGGCACCACACCGGCCAGCCCGCGTGGGAGGCCGTCGTCGAAGCGGGCCGTGGCCACCGCGCTGCCCGCGACCCAGACCGGGTTCACCCCCGCGATCTGGCGCGCCTTGTCGGCAGAGCAGATGACGGCGGCCGCCGCGCCGTCGCTCACGGGACAGATCTCGTAGAGGCGAAGCGGGTCACTCACCATGTTGGATTCGAGAACCTGCTCGAGCGTGAACTCCTTGCGGAAGCGTGCGTTCTCGTTGTGCGTGCCGATCCGGTGGGCCTTCACTGCGACCTCGGCGAGCTGCTTCTCGGTCGTCCCGAACTCGGCCATGCGCTGCCGGCACAGCAGCGCCCAGAAGGCCGGGCCCGGCATCCCGACGCAGCGCTGGCGCAGGAACTCGGGGTCGGTCTCCTCCTCGACACCCGACGTCTGGATGAAGCCCTTGGGCATCTTCTCGCCGCCGACGACGAGGACCATGTCGTGCGCACCCCCGGCCACCATGGCGTGGCCGACGTTGAAGGCGTTGCCGCCCGCGGCGCAACCCGCCGACATGTTGTAGACGGGGATCCCCGTGGAGCCCATGTCCTCGACGACGTCGTTGCCGTTCAGACCCCAGCCCTTTCCGCCCGAGAACCGGGAGCTGGCAGCGGCGACCGCCTCGATCTGGCGCCACGAGACCCCGGCGTCGTCGAGCGCCGCCACGACGGCTTCCCGGCAGAGCTCGGTGACCGAGCGCTCCGGGAACTTCCCCCAGGGGTGCATTCCCACGCCCAGGACCGCTACGTCTCTCATCGTGTGCTCACGTCGTACTCGTCTCGGTGCTCGTCTCGGTGCTCGTCTCGCATCTCGGGTCTCAGACCGGCCGGAACATCCAGCTGACTGCCTCGCTCCCGTCTTCCTCGTGGTAGATGGGCTCCACAACGAGCTCCACGCGGTCGCCCGCCCGCACACTCGCCGGGTCGTCGGTGGACATGCGACCGACGACACGCAGTCCGTCGGCGAGGTCGACGACGGCGAGCGCGTACGGCTCGTACGGCTCGTCGTAGCGGGCGGGCGGCGGAGGCGGGTAGTTCTGGACCGAGGAGCTCCACACCGTTCCGAGGGGGCCGAACTCGGCGTCCTCCATCGTGGATTCGGTGCACTCGGGGTTGTGGCACAGGGCGGTCTTCGGGAAATAAGGGGTCGTGCAGGCGCTGCACCGGGAGCCGAACAGGCGCGGTCCGTCGGCCGTCACGCCGAAGAGGCCGTCGATCACCGGCGCGCTCCCCGTCGTCATCGGGTGTCACCGGACCCGCTCGCGGCCCGGATCAGCTCCGGAAGGAGTTCGGTGCAGTCACCGACGATCCCGTAGCGGGCGTGACGGAAGATCGCGGCGTCGGGGTCGGTGTTGATCGCCACGATGGTCTTGGCGGCCGAGCACCCGACCATGTGCTGGGTCGCGCCGGAGATCCCCGCTGCGAGGTAGAGGGCGGGTCGCGTGATCTTGCCCGTGAGGCCGACCTGGCGCGACGAGTCGATCCACCCCTCGTCCACGAGAGGTCGCGAGGCTCCCGCCATCCCTCCCAGCACGTCCGCCAGTTCCTCGATCAGCTTGAAGTTCTCGGGTGCACCCAGCCCCCGGCCTCCCGCGACGATGATCTCGGCGTCCTCGAGGCGGGGACCCTCGGTGTGTGCGGCTTCGAGCACGCGGATCCGCTCGTCGACACCCGAGAGATCGACCTCGATCTCCGTCGTCGTGGGAGCCGTGGCGGCACCTTCGACGGGCTCGGGGGCAACGGCGTTGGCCAGCAGTCCGACGACGCACGGGCCCGGACCACCGTGGCCGTACACCACCCGCGTGTCACCGCCGTATCCGGCGGCCGTCACGTCGAGGCGGTCGCCGTCGACCTCGATGCCGGTGCCGTTCATCACGACGCCGACATCCAACCGGCCCGCGACGCGAGGTGCCACGAGACGTGTCGCGAAGTTCTGGTTGAAGACCAGCAGTCTGCTGGGATGCGAGGCGCAGTACTGGGCCAGCGCCTCGACGAAGGCGTCGGGCCGGGCGTCGTCCAGCTTCGGGTCGTCGATCCGGTCGATGACCGCGACGCTGTGCCTCCCGGCGGTCTCGTCGGCCCCGTCGAGCGGTGGACCCACCACGAGCCAGTGCAGATCGACGCCGAGGTCGGCGCTCACCGTGCGCCCCAGCGTGAGCGCGGCCTCCGTTTCCTCGAGCGGCTGGTCGCCGGCGGCGCTCCAGGTGCACACGACCACCGGGTCCGTCATCTTGTCGACCCGCCTCGAAGGACCTTCTCCTCGACGAGTCGCCCGATCAGCGCGTCGGCGATCTCCGCCGGTTCGTCTCCGGGAATGAACTCGCAGTCTCCCGTGACCGTGGGAACGAACTGGCGCGTCATCACGACCCGCGGCTCCAGATCCTGCGGGTCGAGCGAGAGGTCGGCAGCCGGGACAACGGTCGGTTCCACACGCCGTGCCGCCATTTTCATGGGCATGGTCGGATAGCGCGGCTCGCCGAGCTCGTTGCTGATGGTGACCACGGCGGGGCAGGCTGCCTCGACGACCTCGTCGCCGTCGGGCGTCACCCGGACGACCCGGACCGCGGGCTCCTCTGCGGAACCGGACACCTCCACATCGCGCGCCACGGCCACCACCGGCATGCCGAGTGACTCGCCGATCAGCGCCGGCACCACACCCTGGTCGTCGTCGGACGCCTGGCGACCGCACAGCACGAGATCGGCTCCTCCGCGGGACCGGACGAACGCCGCCAGCAGCGCCGCGACCGTGTGGCAGTCGCCGGCGGAGGACGGAGGCTCGACGGCCACGACCTCGTCCGCGCCCAGCGCCAGGGCGTGGCGCAACGGCACCGTCAGCTCGGTGCCGACCGACACGACGCAGATCGTGACCTCGGTGCCGGCGTCGCGCATCCGCAGAGCTGCCTCGATCGCCTGCTCGTCGAAGGCGTTCATCAGCCGGGGGATCGTGGTCTGGGTGAGCGTCCTGTCGTCGTCGCCGATCTCCAGACGACCGGCGAGCGCGTAGGCGTTGACGGCGTCGGGGTCCAGGACCTCCTTGATGCAGACGACGACTCGCATACGATCACCTTTCGGCACCTTCCGGTGCGGTCCGGGTTGAACGCTATGGTGATACTTCACTACCAACCGGTGAGGATTCCAACACAGATGGTAGGACCCCCGCACCGCTGCGCTCAAACTCCGCCCACGGAAACGGCAGGCGCACCAAGACGGGGGGCTCGTGAACCCGGCTCCGTGAACCCGACCCCGTGAACGACCCCGACGGGAGGAGAAACGAAATGGCCTGGACCGACTGGGAACGGGTGGAAGGCGACGGCTTCGACTTCGCCGAGATCCGCTACGAGAAGAAGTACCACGACGACCTCGAGGGCGGAATGGCGCGGGTCACCATCGACAAGCCCGACGACTACAACACCATGACGCTCGCCACCGTCGACGAGATGTTCCGCGCCTTCTACGACGCGAGCCACGACACGTCGATCGGCGTGATCGTGGTCGCCGGCAGTGGTCGCAACTTCGGTGCGGGGGGAAACGTGGAGTGGGAGCGCTGGGGCCTGCGCGACGCCTTCTACAACCGCTATCCCCACAACCGGCTGATCCGGCTCTCGCGCAAGCCGGTCATCGCCGCGGTGCAGGGCTACTGCCTCGGTGGCCACAACCACATGGCCTACTGCTGCGACTTCACGATCGCCGCCGACGACGCCAGGTTCGGTCAGGCCGGGCCGAGGGTGTCGAGTCCCGCCGACGGCTTCTTCGTCCCCTACCTCACCAAGGTCGTGGGCGCCAAGAAGGCACGCGAGATGTGGATGCTCTGTCGCCGCTACTCCGCAGAAGACGCTCTCGAGATGGGCCTCGTGAACAAGGTCGTTCCCCTCGACCGACTCGGCGACGAGGTCGATGCGTGGTGCGAGGAGCTCCTGGCCGTGAGCCCGGGGTGTCTCGAGATCCTCAAGGCCGCCTTCGACCAGGAGATGGACGGCTACGCCGACATGGGGGTCATCTCGAGCCAGTTCTACCCCGACTGGTTCGACATGCCCGAGGGCAAGGAGGGAGGGGCCTCCTTCACCGAGAAGCGCACGCCCCGCTTCTGGTCCCTTCGCGAACGGGAGCGCCGGATGCGCGCGGAGCTGGTGGACGCCTACGAGAACGAGCAGGGGGATCCCGACGGGGAGTCCGACAGATCCGGGACGTAGCCGGATCAGACGTCATCAGACGTCGAAGTGCTTCTCGGCCTCGGCGGCGGCGGCGCGTCCGGCGAGGTGCCCGTAGGTGATACCCAGGCCGATCGTCGCGCCCGGGCCCCAGTACGCCTGGCCGGCCGGTGAGGCGATGCAGTTGCCGGCGCCGTAGAGTCCCGGGATGGGCGTACCGTGGCCGTCGAGCACCTGCGCGCTCGTGTTGATGACCGGGCCGCCGTTGGTGTCGAGCGTGCCGGCGCCCACGATGATGCAGCGGTAGGGCCCTTCCTCGGCGAACGGCGCGAGCGTCGGGTTCGGTGACCCCTCACGGTTGGGGCCGTTCCAGGCCCGGTCGATCGCTCCCTCGCCCCTGTGGAAGTCGAGGTCCGTGCCCGTGGCGGCGAAGCCGTTGAAGCGATCGATCGTGGCGGCGAGGTTCTCGGAGAACGACGCATCGAGCCGGAGGCCCGCGGTGTGCTCCTCGAGTTCGGCGAGACGGGCGTCGACCTCGGCCGCGAGGTCGTCCCACGTCTCCCCCTTGATCACGAACCCGGGGTCCGGGTCGCCGGGCAGCGGCAGGGGTTGGCGCATCCCGTCCATGCTCTCGGAGCTCGCGACCGCGTCGTCGTAGATCATGAACAGCAGGAGGTTGGGGTACTCGCGTCGGGTCGGGTCGTAGACGGAGTGGATCTGAGACCGGTCGGAGTACCCCATCTTCTCGTTGACGACCCGGCGGCCGTACTTGTTGACCTGGATCATGCTGTCGCCCCACGGCAACCAGACGCTCGGCGGCGTCGGCGACGCCAGGGCGGCTTCGAGGGGCACCTGCTTCCACCAGGCGTTCTTCATGTTGCCGAGCGCGGCTCCCACCTCGAGGCCGATGCGCACGAAGTCGCCCTGCGCGCCGAGCGTCGAGCACGTGCCGTAGACGCGGCCGGGCAGATACCGCTCGACGAGCTCGGCGTTGTGCGCGTAGCCACCCGACGCGAAGATCACGGCCTTGCGGGCACGCGCCAGCACCGGCTGGTGCCCGCGGCGCAGCTGGAGCCCGGCGATCTCGCCGTCCTCGTTGCGCAGCAGCGTCACCGCCTGATGCTCCATCACGACCCGGACGCCGTACTTCTCGGCGCCGAGCTCGAGCTGCTCGACCATGCCGGGTGTACCGGGCGTGGGGAACAGGTGCCGACCGGTGGGCAGCTTGTTCTCCTCGAGATCGGCCCCGTAGTCGGGAAAGCCCTGGAGCAGGTTGCCCGACGGCATCTCCATCGGGTTGTCGGGATCGGGGGCTCGCGTGTCCGCGCACAGGTCGAACACGCCGGCCTCGGTGAGGTAGTCGATCGCCGCGGACGCGTTGTCGTAGTGGTTGGCGATGAGCTCGTAGGCGTCGGCGGGCAGGCCGAGCGTCGGGTGGTCGGGGCAGTAGTACTGCGGGTGCGACATCCGGCACATGTAGCGCAGAGCGTCGTCGCGGGGGTCTTCCTTGCCCTGGGCCCGAAGTGACGCGTTGTTCGGGATCCAGGCGGTGCCGCCGGATGCTCCGGTGGTACCGCCGATGTGGTCGTTGCGCTCGAACATCACCACCGAGGCACCTTCGACCGCGGCGGTGATGGCGGCGGCGAATCCGGCACCCCCCGTCCCCACGACGAGTACATCGGCATCGAAGTCGAAGAGGTCATCAGCCACGGAGCGCTCCTGTCATCACGGTTCTCGTCATCACAGTTCTCGTCATCACAGTTCTCGTCATCGCAGTTCTCGTCATCGCAGACATGGGATCGGACGTGTCACGGGGCGTTCTCGAACTCGACGCCCGTGGCGACGGCTCCGTCACGCACCAGCTCGGCGATCCGGTCGGGCCCGTAGCCGAGCTCCGAGAGGACCTCCTCGGTGTGCTGCCCCTGGAGAGGTGGCGGCCGTCGCACACTCCCGGGTGTGGCGGCGAAGTGGATCGGCACACCCGTCAGGCGCAGCGGCCCGAGCGTGTCGTGCTCGGTGGTGACGATCATCCGGTTGTGGAGGATCTGGGGATCCTCCACGACGTCCCGAACCTCGTTGAGCGGTGCGCTCAACACGTCTGCCGCCGTGAGGCGTTCGAGCAGCTCGTCGGCGTCGAAGTCGCGACAACGCGCCTCGATGGCACTGTCGAGTGCGTCCTCGTTCTCGAGGCGACGTTCGATGCTCTCGAAACGTGGATCCTGGAGCCAGTCCGTGTCGAGCGCCGTGCAGAGCTTCTCGAAGAAGCGCTCGGAGGGACACGTGATGACGATCGACCGACCGTCCTTCGTGCCGTAGATCCCCGACGGCGCGAAGTAGAGGCTGCGGTTCCCCGTGCGTGGCGTCTCGTCACCCGTCACGAGGTAGCTTCCCAGACCTGCTGCCTGCGCGTGCACCAGGGCGTCGAGAAGCGAGATGTCGATGCGTTGGCCCTCACCGGTCGCACCACGCGAGTGGACGGCCGCGAGCGCCGCCGTCGTGACGAGCACCGACGTGAGGGTGTCGATCAGGGGGATCGTGACCCGCACGGGTGGGCCGTCGGGCTCACCGTTCAGTGCGAGCAGTCCCGCGTAGCCCTGGATCAGGAAGTCGATGCCGGGCCGACCGGCGTAGGGACCCTCGGGCCCGAAGGCGGTCACACCGATCCAGATGATGTCGTGGCGGTGGCTGCGTACCGCGTCGTAGTCGAGCCCGAGGCGCGAGAGCGCCGGCTCGCGGACGTTTGTGATGACCACGTCGGCCGTCTCCACCAGGCGCCCGAAGACCTCACGGGCATCGGGTCTGCGGAGGTCGAGAACGATGTCGCGCTTGTTGCGGTTCAGGCTCAGGAAGGCCGAGCGTTCCCCGCTGCGCTCGGGCCCGAGGTGGCGGCTCTCATCGCCGTAGGGGGACTCGATCTTGAGGACGTCGGCACCGAGGTCGCCGAGCAGGGTCGCGGCGTAGGGCCCCGCCATCATCGTGGAGATCTCGAGGACGCGGAGGTCACCGAGGGGACCGGACGCGTCGTGCGGATCGTCGGAGCCGGCGCTCACGGGATCGCTCCCTTCGCCTTGAGCTCACTGATCTCGTCCCACGAGCAGCCGAGCGTGTCGAGGAGGATCAACTCCGTGTCCTGGCCCAGCTCGGGCCCCAGGGTCTCCACGTGGCCGGGTGTCCGGCTGAGGGTCACGGGCAGCCCGCGGAACTCGACGTCGCGGTCCACCGCGTCGCAGTGGGCCGTGAGGACGTAGTCGTTGGCCCGGGCCTGCTCGTCCGCGGCCAGGTCCTTGAAGGCGTCGACGGGGGCAGCGGTCACGCCACACGAGCGGAAACGCGTCATCCACTCCTCCACCTCCCGCTCAGTCAGGACGCCGTCGAGGAGATCCACGAGGGCACCGGCGTTCTCGGCACGCCGTTCGGCATCGGCGAAACGGGGATCGGTCGCGAGATCGTCGCGCTCCAGCGCCGCGCAGAATGCCGACCAGTTCTCGTCGGTGTTCTCGAGGCAGACGAAGAGCCAGCGGTCCTCGGCGGGATACAGGTTCCACAGCGGGTTGCCGACGTCTCTTCGCGACCGCTGGTCGGAGTAGAAGCTCCTGTGGGTCGCCAGGTACGCCTGGAGCGTCGGCGCCGCGAGAAACAGCTGCGCCCCCAGCAGCGACGCGTCGACGTACTGGCCGACACCGGTCTCCCGCCGCCGGTGCAGCGCCAGCATGATGCCCAGGGCAGACAGCAGGCCACCGTAGGCGTCGCCGGCGCCCAGGCCGAGATAGATCGGAGGCTGTCCCGGTTCGCCGAGGCGGGTCATGATGCCCGTGAGGGCCTGGACGGTCATGTCGAACGCCGGCTTGTTCAGGCCCCGGTGGCCGTAACCGCTGTTGGTCACGTAGATCAGACGGGGATTGATCGACGAGAGCGTCTCGTAGTCGAGACCCAGGGTCTTCAGGTTCGCCATGCCCTGGTTCCAGAGGAAGACGTCGGACTCCGCCACGAGCCTGTGGAGGACGTCGCGCCCTTCGTCGGTCTTCAGGTCGATCGCCATGCTCTTCTTGTTGCGGTTGACCACCAGGAAGTACTGGTTCCAGTCGGCGATGGGTATGGCGTTGATGCTGCGCACACCCCGGGCCTGGTCGCCGGTGCCGGGCCGCTCGACGTGGATGACCTCGGCGCCGAAGTCGGCGAGGTGCTGGGCACAGATCGGGCCCTGGAACCACACGGTCAGATCGAGAACGCGGATGCCCTCCAGGGCCTTGGTCGTACCGGCGTCGTGGGGGGCGCCACCCGCTTCGCTGCCGTTCGCGTCGCCGCCCTCGTCAGAGCTGCCCTCGGAGACCCCCGGGGAGATGCTGCGTGTCGCGTCCGACCGGACGGTACCGATGACCCCGTCGGCCTCCAGCTCCTCGATCTCGGCGTCGGAGTAGCCCAGCGTGTCGTCGAGGATCTCCGCCGAGTGCTGACCGATGCCGGGGGCCATGCGCCGGAGCCGGGCCGGTGTCTCGCTCATGTGGATCGGGAAACCCAGGCTCTGGTACCGGCCGTAGCTCGGGTGTTCGAGGTTCAGGATGTAGTGGTTGATGAACGCCTGTTCGTACTGCGCGGGGTAGTCGTATCTCTCCATGATGTCGGCCGAGAGTTGATACTCGTCGAAGCGCTCGCGCCAGTACGCCGCCGGTTGCCGGGAGAAGAGATCGTCGAGCAGCTGCATCATCTCGTGGCGACTCTCGCCACAGCGCTTGTCGTGGGTGTCGAAGCGCGGGTCGTCGACATCCAGACCCATCACCTCCGAGAAGGCGGGCCACCAGCGGTCGCTGTCGGGCATCGTGAGCGTCACCCAACGACCGTCGGAGGTGGGGTAGGCCAGACCGGCACCGCTCATCGGGTTCCCGGCGTCGAGGCGTGCGACACGTTCCGAGAGGCGGTCGTCGCGCATGGCGAGGTAGGCGTCGACGTTCAAGGAGGCGGCGTACATGTTCCCGCCGAAGAGGGAGGCGTCCACCACCTGGCCCTCACCGGACTCGGCGCGATGGTGGAGCGCCGTCATGATGCCGAAGGCCAACATGACCGACGTGTACATCTGGCCGACCCCCGTGTACACGGGTGGCTGGCCGGGCTGACCCAGCGTCGGCATCACACCGGTACGGGCCGCGGCGAGCTCGTCGAGCGCCGCCAGATCGCGGGCGGGTCCCGACGGGCCGAACCCGGACCCACGTGCGTAGATGATCCCGGCGTTCAACTCGGTGAGGTCCGCGTAGCTCCGGCCCTCCCTGTCGAGCGTCTCGAAGGGGAGATCGGTGAGGAACACGTCGGCGCCTGCCACGAGGCGTTCGAGAATCACCCGCCCCCTCACGTCGCGGAGGTCGAGGCCGACACTGCGCTTGTTGCGGTGGATCAGCTCGGCCTCGGCGTCGAAGGCCTCGCGGGGATGCTGTCCGTCGCGATTCGGGTCCCGGGCGGGCACGGAGAGATCCTCGATGCGGATCACCCGTGCGCCGAAGTCACCCAGTAGCGCTGCGGCCAGCGACGACCACATCTCGGTGGTGTGGTCGAGGACGACAACGTCCCCGAGGGCGCTGCTCACCGCTTCGCACCTCCCTCGATTCGACCCGTCACGCGATTCGACCCGTCATGCTTCTCGGCCCATGCTCTTGGCCCACCGGGCACCGGTGGAACGACGGATCCTACCAGTTGGTTAGGTTTCCCGGAATGTTGTAGGGTTTTCCCGACCATCGGTGAGCAACAGCTCCCACTGCACCGGTGGGCGACGAGGATCGGTGGCGCCCATGGCACGAACGCACAGCGAGGCCGCCCTGCGCGAGCTGGCGGATCGGGAAGCCATCCGCGACCTGCCGCGGCGCTACGCCCACCACGTGTGGAGAAAGGACATCGCGGCCATCGTGGAGCTCTTCGCCGAGGACGCCACGATGGAGACCCCGGATCTACCGCCGCTCAGCGGGAGCCGGGCGCTTCGCGAGGGCTTCGAGGAGATGCTCGGCGACGACGTCTTCCACCCGTTCGTGCACAACCACGTCATCGACCTCGACGGCGATGTCGCGAGCGGAACCTGCTATCTCGACCTGAGGGCCACCGTGGACGGCAAGGATCTCCTGGGGTCGGGCTACTACGACGACCGCTATGTTCGAGTCGACGGCGGGTGGAAGTTCCAGTCGCGCAAGGTGACGATGTGTGCCTTCGCGTCCCTTCGTGGGGCGTCGAAGGTTTCGTGAGGACGAGCAGCAGGTAGCGGGAGGTCTGAACGACGATGGCTCGATTGGCAGTTGGTTCCCGGCTCCGCAGTGCGGTCTGCGCCACCGAGGTGATGGTGGTCGCCGCGCCCGACGATGACCTGGAGATGACCTGTGGCGGAGTGAGAATGATCGGCATCGACGAGGAGGTCCCCGAAGGGGCCGCGGTTTCCCCCGACGCCGCCGAGGGAACCGTCCTCGGGAAGCGCTACACCAACAGCGACGGCGACCTCGAGGTCCTGTGCACCAAGCCCGGTGACGGATCGATCGGCGTCAACGGCGAGCTCCTCGAGCTGAAGGACGCGAAGCCACTTCCGTCATCGGACTGACGCCGTGAACCTCATGATGCTGCTCGAGATGGCGGCATCGGGCTTCGGTGACCGGCCGGCACTCACCAACGGTTCCGAGGTGCTCACCTACTCGGAGCTCTTCGATGCCGCCGGAACCGCCGCGTCCGAGATCTCGGCGTCGGGGTCCGGGTACACGGCGGTCCTCGACGTCAACAGCCTCGCCGTTCCGATCGGCCTGTTCGCGAGCGCCTGGGCGGGTGTGCCGTTCGCTCCGCTCAACTACCGGCTGACGGGCGCAGAGCTCGATGCCCTCCTGGCACGCGTGTCACCCGCGTTTCTCGTGACAGAGGCCGAATCCGCGCAGCGCCTCTCGCTCCCGCCGGGCACGACGCTGGTCGAGCGCGACGACTTCGTCGAGCGGGCCAGGGCCGGCTCGGCCCCCGAAGCGAGCTGGTCTCTCGACCCCGAGGAGATCGCGGTGCTCCTCTTCACGAGCGGCACGACCGGCGCTCCCAAGGCCGCTCTACTCCGCCACAAGCACCTCGTCTCCTACATCCTGGGCTCGGTCGAGTTCGGGTCGGCGGCCGAAGACGACGCGGCGCTCATCAGCGTGCCTCCCTACCACGTCGCAGGTGCAGCGTCGATCGCGAGCTCCGTCTACGCGGGTCGTCGGATCGTGCAACTCGAGAGCTTCTCCGCCGAGGCCTGGATCGAGCTGGCCCGCTCGGAACGCATCACGAACGCGATGGTCGTGCCCACCATGCTCGTACGCATCGTCGATGCGCTCGAGAGCGCCGGCGATGTCGAGCTTCCGTACCTCCGGGCCCTCTCCTACGGCGGGAGCAAGATGCCCCTCGGGGTGATCGAGAAGGCGATGAAGCTCCTACCCGGAACCGACTTCACCAACGCCTACGGGCTCACGGAGACCAGTTCGACGATCACGATCCTGACACCCGACGATCACCGGACGGCCGCCGAGAGCGACGACCCGGAGATCCGCCGGCGGCTCACGTCGCTCGGGACCCCGCTACCCGGTGTGCAACTCGAGATCCGCGACGAGGCCGGAGAGGCCCTCGGGCCGGGTGAGCGGGGTGAGATCTTCGTACGCGGCGAACAGGTCGCCGGCGAGTACCTCGATCAGGGCAGCAGGCTCGACGCCGACGGCTGGTTCCCCACCCGCGACGGCGGCCGGCTCGACAGCGAGGGTTACCTGTTCCTCGACGGTCGCATCGACGACATCATCGTGCGCGGCGGCGAGAACATCTCACCGGGTGAGATCGAAGACGTGATACTCGGCCACGAGGCCGTCGCCGACTGCGCCGTCGTCGGAGTGGCGGATGCACAGTGGGGCGAGGCCCCCGCAGCCGTCATCGTCACGCGGGACGGTTGTTCCGTGAGCGAACAGGAGATCCAGCTCTGGGTCACGGACCGGCTGCGCTCCTCGCGTTCCCCGTCGCGGGTGGAGTTCCGCGACGAACTCCCCTACAGCGAAACGGGCAAGCTGCTGCGACGGAAGGTGCGCGCCGATCTCGAGCAGTGACGCCGGGCGGTCAGCCGAGCCCCGGTTTCTCGAGCACCGGTTGCTGGAATGTCGTCCGCTCGTTTCGCGGAGCGGGCGTCAGGGTCGACACAGGATGTCGCGGCGCGTGCTCTCGAAGACCTCCGTCACCTCGGGGATGCAGTCATCGGGCACCTCGGCGTCCTTCAGGGCGGCCCGGAGATGCTCGAGCGTGGCGTCGAAGTGAGCGTCGTCGAGGCCCTGATCGACCAGTCGCTGATGGGCGCGACGCAGCATCGCGCTGTCGTACTCGGACGCATCCAGTACGCGACCCAGGAAGTCGAACTGCTTGCTGGTCCACACCTCGACATCGACGCCCTCGAGGAACGGGGCGAGTGTGTCGTCGGCGAGCATGCGGTCGTGCAGACCTTCGAGTGTGTCGATGACCGCCGACGCGCCACCCATCCGTTCGAGCAGGGTCTTCATACCTCTCCTCTTTCCTCTCTTGTCGTTCCCGCTACCTTTTCTTCTTCGGCGATGAACAGGTTCCCGGACTCACACCACACCGTGTCGTCCATGTAGCTCTCCGGCTTGTCCGTGAAGTCGGTGAGAACGTACCAACGCCAGGGTGGGTCACCGTGATCCACGTACTCGCCGGTGAGCGTTCCCGCGAACTCCTGGCGACCGGCGAAATGCGTGCCGACGACGGCGTACCCACCGTCGCATTCCGCCCGCTTGCCGGCGAGGTCGGTGTCGAACCCGAACCGGGGCGTACCCGTCACGTCACCTCCCTCGCGCGCCACTCCCTCGCGTACCACTCCCTCTAGGAGAGCTCACCCACGAGCCCCTCGAACGTGTCGAGTGCTTCCTCGACGATGTCGAAGAGGATCTGCTTCGCCGGCTTCATGGAGGTGACGAAGCCGACACCCTGGCCCGCGGCTTCGGTCATGAGGTCCTCTCTGCGGTTGTCGTTGGCACCCTGGAGATAGTCGGCGCTGAGCAGCATCTGATAGGGCGCGGGGAGGACGTCGGGGGCCTCGGGCTTCGACCACTCGTCGGTCCACGGGCAGTCGAGCACGCGCATGGTCATTCCGGAGATCGACGTGCTGTACGACGTGTCCTCGACCGTGGCGGCGAGGAGCCGCTCCTTGATGATCATGTCGATGTCGGACTCCCGGGAGGCGAGCCAGAGCGTGCCCGTCCACACACCCGAGGCACCGAGACAGAGAGCCGCCGCCAGGTGGCGACCCGTGGTCACGCCGCCCGCGGCGATGATCGGCGTGTCACCCGCCATCGCCGCGACCTCGGCGACGATGGAGAAGGTGCCCACCGCCCCGGTGTGCCCGGCGGCGTCGTAGCCCTGCGCGATCACGGCGTCGACGCCCGCCTCGATCTGACGCTCGGCCTGGCGCGCCTTGCCCACCAGACCGAACACCAGCATGTCGCGCTCGTGGGCCGCGTCGAGGATGAACGCCGGGCTCCCGAGACCCGAGGCGATGACGGGCACCTTCTCGTCGAGCAGGACGTCGAGCTGGGCACGTGCCAACTCCTGGTTCAGACCTCCCCACTGGTGGAGGTCCACCGGTCCCTTGGGATCGGGAACGTCGTACTTCTCCTTGATCTGCGCTGCGAACTTTCGGTGGGTCTCGGGGATCTTGGACGTGAGATCGTCGATCGAGCCCGACGGCGGAACCGAGGCGGGCAGGACCAGATCGATGCCGAAGGGCCTGCCCTCCACGCGATCGCGGATCCACCCGATGTCGGCGGCGATCTCGTCGGGTGTGTGCATCGCCTCGCCGAGCACGGCGAACCCGCCGGCGTTGATGACCGCGACCGCGACGTCCTTGCAGTGCGTGAAGGCCACGACCGGGAACTCGATGTCGAGCAGGTCGCAGAGTCTTGTCCGCAACGGATCCGTTGGCATGGTGGGCGACCCCCTTTCGACCCGGCAGCATAGACCCGCTCGGCCCATATGGTGAACTTTTGCTACCAGACGGTTAGGATCTCTGATTCGGCGGGCTGCGGCCCGGGACGGCAGCCGGCAGAACGGCCCGGGACAACGGGCGACAGGACAGGAGACGACATGCCAGAGGGGGCGCGGCGGGGAGATGCTCCCGACGGAGATGCCGCCGAGGGAGACGCCGCCGAGGGGGGTGCTCTCGAGGGAATCCGCGTCGTCGAGCTGGGGGGGATGGTCTCGGCGCCCTACTGCGCCAAGCTGTTCGCCGACTTCGGGGCCGAGGTCGTCAAGGTCGAAGCCCCCGGCGGTGGCGACGTCGCGCGCCACTGGGGCCCGTTTCCCGGCGACGAGCCCCATCCCGAGCGCAGCGGTCTCTTCGAGTTCCTCAACACCAACAAGCTCGGCGTCACCCTCGACGTGGACACCGACGCCGGTCGCGACCTGCTGCTGCGGCTCCTCGCTCGCGCCGACGTCCTGATCGAGAACAACCCACCGGCACTGATGCGCGAGCGCGCGCTCGACTACGCCTCACTCGCGCCCGGGAACCCCGACCTCGTGATGATCTCCATCACGCCGTTCGGTCAGACCGGTCCCTACAGCGACTGGAAGGCCTACGACCTCAACGCCTTCCACCTCTCGGCCGCCGGGCACCGCTACTGCGGCCGCCCGGGCGAGGCGCCGCTCGAGCACGGCACCTTCTCCGCCGACTTCTACGGCGCCACCACCGCCGCCGCCTGGGGTCTGGCGGCGGTGATCGGGCGGGACCACGTCGGTGGCGGCCAGCACGTCGACGTGTCCTGTGCCGAAGCCATCGCCGCCACCTTCGTCGGTGGTCAGACCATCGGTGGGTACGCGCAGGACGGCATCTTCGACTCGCGCACCGGGATCGGAATGGGGTTGTCGGCGCCGGCGGCCATCGTTCCGTGCAAGGACGGGCACGTGTGGATGCTCGTGCTGGAGACAGGCCAGTGGAGAGCGCTCGTCGAGGCCATGGGAAGCCCCGAGTGGGCCCAGCTCGACATGTTCGACGACATGCTCGTTCGCGGACAGAACAAGGACCTCATCTACTCCCTCATCGGGGAGTGGGCCATGCAACACGACAAGTTCGAGATCATGGAGCGCTGCCAGGCCGTCGGCGCCCCGGTCACGGCCGTGTTCACGGTCGAAGAGGCCGCCGAGCACCCGCACCTGCGCGAGCGCGGATACATCGTCGAGCTCGACCATCCGGAGCTGGGCACCCTTCGCCACCTCGGCGCCCCCTTCAAGCTCCCGGAGAGCCCGGGAGGGCCACGCGACCCTGCTCCACCGCTCGGCGGGCACAACGACCTGGTCTACGGCCACCACCTCGGTGTGAGTGCCGAGGAGCGCGCGCAACTCAGCGCCGACAAGGTCATCTAGCCCGCAGAACACCGCCTTCGGACGATCGAGGAGACACACGTGGAACAAGCGACACCTCTCGAGGGATTCCGTGTCGCCAACTTCGGCTGGGTGTGGGCCGGCCCCATCGTCGGCCAGACCCTCGCGTTCCTGGGTGCCGAGGTCTACAAGATCGAGTCGCGGGCCAGGATCGACATGGCACGCACCATCCCACCCTTCGCCGAGGGCGTCCGCGACCACAACCGCAGCCTCTCGCTCCATGCGGGCTGGGCCGGCAACGGCAGCGTGACCCTCAACCTGAAGAAGCCCGAGGGCGTGCAGCTGGCCCGCGACCTCATCGCCCACTGCGACGTCGTCATCGAGAACTTCGGGCCCGGCGTGATGAGCGGTCTCGGGCTCGGGTACGAGGAGCTCGCCGGAGTCAGGCCCGACATCGTGATGTTCTCGATGCCCGCCGCGGGCCTCGACGGCCCTCTCTCCAACCTCCGCACCTACGGGCTCAGCCTGGCGAGCATCACCGGGATGGACAGCCTCACCGGATACGACGACGGGCCACCCATCGCGATGGAGAACGCCTTCTCCGATCCGTTCAACGGCATCATGGGCGCGTTCTCGATTCTCGTCGCGCTGAGACACCGGGACCGGACGGGGAAGGGACAGCACATCGACTACTCACAGCAGGAGGCCGTGATGCAGATGGTCGGCCCGGCATTCATGGACTACGTGATGAACGACCGGGTCGCGAAGCCGATCGGTAATCGACACCCGCTGTCGGCTGCGGCGCCCCACGGAGTCTTCCCCTGTCGCGGCGACGACCGCTGGATCAGCATCGCGGTCACCGACGACGAGGAATGGCAGGGCCTCGTCGCAGCCACGAACGGCGCCGACTGGACCGACGCGGAGGAGTTCGCGACCCATGAGGGCCGCGTGCGCAACATCACCCGACTCCATGAGCACCTGGCCGCCTGGACATCCGACGTCGACGACCGGGCGCTCGCCGCGCAGCTCCAGGACCGGGGCGTGGCGGCCGCTCCCGTGATGAATGTGGGCGACCTGCTCGATGATCCCCACTACCGCGCCCGTGGCACCTTCATCGAGGTGCGGAACCCCCTCGGATTCACCGAGACCATCTACGGCGCCTACGTGAAGACCAGCCGGAGCGAGGCGAAGATCGAACCCGGCCCGGCGATCGGTCAGGACAACGAGCACGTCTTCGGCGACATCCTCGGCATGCCGAAGGACCGCTACGAACAGCTCGTCGAGGAGCAGGTGATCTACTGACCGGTGAAGTCGGGCCTGCGCTTCTCGGCGAAGGCACGCGGGCCTTCCTTCGCATCGTCGGAGGCGAAGACCTTCGCCGCGAGGGACTTCTCGAGAACGAATCCCTCCTCGAGGCCGAGGGCGCGTACCGCGATCTCCTTGGACGTACGGACCGCCAGCGGGCCGTTCCTGCAGATCGAGGCCGCGAGATCGAGGGCGGTGGACATGACCTCGTCGGCGGGTACGACACGGTTGACCAGACCGATCTCGTACGCCCGCTGCGCATCGATGGATTCGCCGGTGAGCAACAGCTCCATCGCCAGCGCCCACGGGATCTGGCGCGGGAGGCGGATGTGTGAGCCACCGGCGGGCACAAGGCCCCACCGCACCTCACCCAGACCGAAGGTCGCTTCCTTCGCGGCGACCCGCAGGTCCGTCCCGGCGAGCATCTCCATACCGCCGGCGATGCAGTGTCCGTTCACGGCGGCGATGATGGGCTTGTCGACCTCTGAGAACTGGCGCTTGGTGTGGTCCTCGTAGCCCAGCTCGTCGCCGGAGGTGAGCAGCGGGATCGCCTCCTTCAGATCCATCCCCGTGCAGAATGCCCGATCGCCGGTGGCGGTCAGGATGGCCACCAACGAGTCGTCATCATCGTTGAAGTGGGCAAAGGCTGCGTCGAGCGCGGCGAGCATCTCCTTGGTCAACGCGTTCATCGCATCGGGGCGGTCGATCGTCACGATCGCGATGCCGTCGCTCTTCTCGTAGCGGATCGTCGGAGGTAGCTCGAGCGACGGGATCGGCACGGCGCGACGGTCGCGAGACCCTCCCGGGGAGCGACGTCGGAACTTCGGAAGCGTGACCTCGTGGGTCACGTCGTCGAACACGACCTCGACGGGCATGCCCATCTCGAGGTCCTCCGGCGGGCAGTCGACGATCCGGGTGAGCAGGCGCACGCCCTCCTCCATCTCCACGACGGTGGGTGCGTAGGGCGTGTCGTCGACGAAGTCGGGGTGGAGCGCCCGGTCGGCGACCGTCCAGCTGAAGACGGTGCCGCGACCGCTCGAACGCTCCCACACCCAGTCGAAGGAGCCGCACTCGGCGCACATCTCCCGCGGGACGTGGCGCCAGGTCCGGCAGTCCACGCAGCGTTGGAAGCGGAGCTCCCCCTCCTTGCAGAAGCCGTAGAAGTCCTTGGCGTAGCCGTCGAGCTCGGGGAGCGGCTTGGTGTACTCGGGCGCAGCCCACTCACCGACGGCCTCGGGTGTGAGGTCCTTGTACTCGGCGGCGTCGGGCAGAGGACGACCCAGCCACTCGGCATAGAACGTGTCGAGATCGGGAAGGAAGTCGAAATCGGGAGGACACCCCCGCGGAACGACCTCCACCTCGAGCTGAGCGCCACAACCCGGACACACGTACTCACGCAACTGGACCCACGCAGGATCAGGCATCTCACGGCCCTTGTACACCTCGGCCAGGCTCTCCTCGGTGTCACGCACACTGATCAACGCCGAGATCTTCCAGTTCACCCGGTAGTCACCGAACTCGTGGCCGCAACGGCACTTCACCACACGCCCACCGTCCTTGGCGACGATGAACAACGACGGAGTGAGCGGCAACAGGATCTGATCGTCCCACCCGACACGCTCCTGGAGGATCTCGACGTACTTGTCGAAACGATCGACGTCCTTGGGGCTCTTCATCATCTCCTGGACCGCAGGCCACGCCAGCACCCCGTCCATGAGCTTCTCGATATCGGCCTTGTGAAAGTCCGCCACAGCACAATCTCCTAGAACTCGACGTCGTGTGTCACCGCGTCGTGTGTCGCCGCGTCGTGTGCCACCGCTCAGCGCGCCAGGACGGCGAGGCTGCCGTCGCCGAAGTCGCCCCAGCCCGTGACGATGCCCGTCTCCGCCTCCTCGACCTGGCGTTCTCCGGCCTCTCCGCGTAGCTGACGCACCGCCTCCACGATGTGGCTCATGCCGAGAACGTGGGCCTCTGCGAGCAGCCCACCGTGTGTGTTGACGGGGAGCTCGTCGCCCAGGCCGATGCCTGCGTCCTCGACGAAGGGCCCACCTTCACCGCGTTCGCAGAAGCCTGCCTCTTCGAGCTGCTGGAGCACCTCGAAGGTGAAGCAGTCGTAGATCATCGCGAAGTCGACGTCGTCGGGCGTGATTCCCGCCCGTCCGAACGCCTCGGGTGCCGCGATGGTGAGCCCGGTCTTGAAGAGATCGTCGCGGTTGATGATCTCGTCGGCCGGATACGGCTGGCCGCGTGCCGCGCTCACGATCGTGACGGGTTTTGTCGGTAGATCCCGCGCCCGCTCGGCGCTGGTCACCACCACGGCCGCCGCGCCGTCGGTCTCGAGACAGCAGTCGAGGACCCGGTAGGGGTCGGCGAGCATGCGGGATTCCATGTAGTCGTCGAGGGTGATGCGTCGACCGCGCATGACCGCGCGCGGGTTGTGCTGGGCGTGTTCGCGCATCGCGACCGCGATCAGGCCGAGCTGCTCCGACCTGGTGCCGAACTCCTCCATGTGGCGGCGCGCGATCACGGAGTACCACTGAGGTGGCGCGGTGAAGCCGTAGGGCAGGTAGTAGTCGCGCGCGATGGCTCCGCCGGGAATCGAATCCGTGTCGTCGGCCACCGTCTGGCGGGCCCGGGAACCCGAGTAGCCGTTCCAGCCGGCCGGCAGCAGCACGTAGTCGGCCGTTCCGTTCGTGACAGCCGCTGCGGCGTCCTGGAGAGAGGCCACGGGAGCTGCACCGCCCATCCCCACCGTGGCCGCGAAACGCAGGTTCTCGCACCCGAGGTTGGCCGCGAACTCCTCGGCCCGGCCCAGGTTCGGGAACGGCATGATGCCGTCGATGGCCGACGGCTCCAGGCCCGCCTCCTCGATCGCGCGCACCGAAGCCTGGAGCTGGATGCCGAGTTGGCTCATGCCCGAGCCGGGCTTGCGGCAGTAGTCCGTCTCGCCGATTCCGACGATGCACGCTTGCCCAGTCACGAGTTGTCCGATGGTCGGCCGATACGGCGGGTGGTCTCGATCCCTGCGAGCCGTGCGAGGTTCGTACCGAGGAACCCTGCCCGCATCTCGTCGGTGATCTCCGGGTACCCGTAGTTGCGTTGCAGTTCGTCGGGAATCTGGAGGTGACGAACCCAGTCGACCACCCGTTTGGTGTCGACGAACGGCAGATCGAGCCCGAGCACGATCTTGTGGGGCTCGACCCACTGGAGCGCCGTGCCGATCGCGTGGTAGCCGCGGTAGGGCGAGCGTTCGTACCACCCCACGATGCCCGACAGGCTGAGGTGGAGGTTCTCGTGCTTGGCCGCGAGCCCGATGACCTCCTCGGTGTGGGGCCACGCCATGTGGTAGGCGATCATCGTGAGCTCGGGGAAGTCGAGCAACACCCGGTCGAGGGTGTCGGGATGGGTGTGGGCGCTCGGCTGCGGGCAGACGTAGGACATCCCGGTGTGGACCGTGAGAGGGATGTCGAGCTCGCAGGCCTTCTCGTAGAACGGCCACATCCGCCTGTCGTCGAGTGGCGCCAGGTCCTCGGGTTGGTAGACCTTGCACAGACGCGCGTCGTATTCGGTGACCAGGTGCTCGAGTTCCCACACCGCGTTCTCGACACCACGACGCAGGATGGGCCCGACCATCGCCTCGAGGTACATGCGCCCGGGGTAGGGCTTGATCTGGTCGATCATGAACTGGTTCGTCGACAGCGGCATCGTGGCCCCGCTGATGTCCATCATGCCTTCGCGCAGGCAGAAGCACACGTCGACCTCGGCCTCGTCCATGTACCCGATCAGCGTCTCCGCGATCGGAGGAGGCCGCTTCTCCGCGAGGTCGATACCCGACCAGGCCCGGAGAACCCCCTGCACGCTCGCCCACCAACGCTTCGTGTTGGGGTAGTAGTTGCTGATCTCGGCGAGGGTCGCCGGATTCATGAAGTGGCATTCCGACAGCGCCACGAAATGGTCGTCGCTCATCACGCCTCCCGGGTTCCGCGTCGGTCGTCGGCCTGCACCTGATCGCGGGCTTTGCGGATCAGCTCCCAGACGCGTTTCGGCGCTGCGGGCACCTCGTGCGCCCGTGTGCCGAGCGGAGCCAACGCGTCGTTGACGGCGCACATCACCGCGGCCGGCGTGGTGTGGATCGGGCCTTCGCCGCACCCTTTGGCCCCGAGCGGTGTGAAGGGTGACGGCGTCACGACCTCCACCTTCTCGGTCGGGGGTACGTCGTTGATCGTGGGCATCAGGTAGTCCATGAAGCTCGCGGTGAGCGGCTGACCCTCGTCGTCGTAGACGTACTCCTCGAAGAGAGCGGCCCCCACCCCCTGCGCCACACCGCCATCCGTCTGACCGTCCACGACGACCGGGTTGAGGCGCGTGCCGCAGTCGTCGGCGATGCAGTAGCGGACGATATCGACCATACCGGTGTCGGGATCGATCTCCACGACCACGACATGCACCGCCTGAGCCGCGGTGAGATAGCTCTTGGCCCGTCCCTCCTCGTCGGCCGCCGTGCGCCCCGGAGCGGTCCACACGTGGGTGGCCTCGGGACGGGGATCGATGTCGGGTGGCAACAGATCGCTGCGCGCCAGCATCGTGGCCGCCACCTTCGGCAGGCTCATCTCGGCTCCGGGCTTGCCCTTGACCACGAACATGCCGTCGCGCAGCTCGACGTCGACCCGTTCGGCTTGCGTCAACGCCGCCGTGACAGCGCACATCTTCTCCGAGAGACGTTCGCACGCACCGAGCACGGCGCCCGTGATGGCCACACCCAAACGGCTGCCGCCCGGGCCGAACGACGGTGGCGCCGACTGGGTGTCGAGCTGGACCACGCGCACGGCGTCCATCTCCACAGCGAAGAAGTCGGCCACGAGCTGACTGACCAGCGTGTACTGGCCCTGACCCTCGAGCGAGAATCCGACGCGCACCGTGATCATCCCCATGACGTCGACGCTGACGGTCGCACCCTCGGGCACTCCCGTCTGCGGCAGTCCGACGATCGCGTAGGCGTTCCAGTCGAACACACCGGGCTCGATGGCGCTCGCCACCCCGACACCCATGATGCGCCCCTGCTCGCGCGCCTCGCGCTGGCGCTCGCGTAGCTCGCGGTAGCCCGCCAGGTCGAGTGCCGCGTCGAGCACCTCCTCGTAGCTCCCGCTGTCGTACTCGTTGCCGCTCGGGATCGTGTAGGGGAACTGATCCGGGCGAATGAAGTTCCGGCGTCGGAACTCCACCGGGTCGATGGCCAGACCCCGCGCCGCGATGTCGATCATCTGTTCGAGGACGAAGAAGTGCGGCGGCGGGCCCATCCCCCGGTAGGGGCTCGCCGGCAACTTGTTGGTCGCCACGAGGGTGAGGTCGTAGCGGGCGACCGGGATCGTGTAGGGCCCGGTGAAGGCCGCGAGCGGCTTGGCGGCGCTGATCGCCCCGTAGCCCTCGCCGGAGGCGCCGAGGTCGTCGATCAACCTCACCTCGAGGCCGGTGACGAGGCCGTCCCCGTCGACGGCCAGCGACGCCTCGTAGTGCCGATCCCAGGCCTGGCTGCCACCGGAGGTGAGGTACTCGACGCGGTCCTCGATCCACTTGACGGGCCGACCCCCCGCCTTGCGGGAGAGCATGCTGACGACGTCGGTACAGCGACCGCCTCCCTTCCCACCGAAGCTCCCACCGTGTGGATGGCTCTTCACGTTCACCTTGTTGGAGGGGATGCCCAGCGTGGCCGCACGGCCCAGGCCGAAGAAGGCCGGCGACTGGATGCTGCCGCGGACCGTCAGTTCGAGGCTCAGGGGGTCCCATTCGCAGACACAGCCGTAGGTCTCGGTGGGATTGGCCCCCACCCGGTTCCAGCGGAACTTCTCGGTGAACACGTGTGCCGCCTCGGCAAAGGCGTCGTCGACCTCACCCCAGGTGAAGACACGGTGCATCATCACGTTGGTGTCGTTCTCCTCGATGACGAGGGGGCTGTCGGCCTCCATGGCCGCGAACGGGTCGGTCACGGCCTCGAGCGGCTCGTAGTCGACCTCGATCAACTCGAGGGCGTCCTCGGCCACGTAGCGGCTGGTGGCCGCCACGGCTGCCACCGGTTCGCCCGCGAAGTGCGTCTTGTGCGTCGCGAGGCAGTGCGTGCCCCATCCCTCGGGTGCGGAGCGAGCGGGGTTGGACCACGCGCGGGCGTCGTCGCCGGTCACCACAGCCACCACGCCGGGCAGCGCCTCGGCCTGGCTGGTGTCGACACTCTTGATGCGCGCGTGGGCGAACGGACTGCGGAGGATGGCGGCGTGGAGCATCCGCGGCAGCACGACGTCACCGATGAACTCCGTGCGGCCGGTGAGAAGAGCCGGGTCTTCCGTGCGCCGAACGCGGCGTCCGACCCACCGCAGCGCGCTGGTGGGGAGATCCTCGGGTCTCTTCGGGATCTCTGTCACCATGAGCACCCGCTCCTTCGCTCGCGGGAACTGCCTCGAAGCGAGCCGCGGCTAGGCATGGGCATCCGCCGAGCGGGCCGCCCCGAGCTTGGCGGCTGCCACGTGCACGGCGCGCAGGATGCTCTGGTAGCCGGTGCACCGGCAGAGCTGTCCGCCGAGCACGTCGCGGATCTCGTCTTCTGTGGGGTTCGGGTTGTCGTCCAGCAACTCGTGGACCGCCATGAGGAAGCCGGGGGTGCAGAAGCCGCACTGGAGGCCGTGTTCCTCCGCGAAGGCCTCCTGGATCGGATGGAGCCCGGAGTCGGGACCCGTCAGTCCCTCCACCGTCGTGACGTCGGTGCCCTCGGCCTGTACGGCCAGCATCAGGCACGAGCGCACGGCCGCGCCGTCGACGAGAACGGTGCAGATCCCGCACACACCGTGTTCGCATCCGACGTGGGTGCCGGTCAGGCCCAGCTCCTCGCGCAGGAAGTCGGCCAGGGTGAGGCGCGCCTCGACCGACGCCTCGTGGGGCTCGCCGTTGACTCTCAGGCGGACCACCGCCTCGCCGCCCGTCTGCGAGGCCTCCCGGCTGTCGGGCGCCACCGGCGGGCTCATGGTGACGCGGTGGCTCGCGCCACCGCCTCCGCGAGTCCCCGCTGTGTCAGGACATCCGCGAGGTGCCGGCGGTAGTCCGCCGTGGCATGCACGTCCGCCAGCGGATCGCTGATCTCGTCGGCCACGGCGCTGCCCGCCCGGGCGAACAGCTCCTCGTCGGCACGCCCACCGTCCACGACCGCTTCGGCCCCGCGCATCCGCGTCGCCGCAGGCTGCACACCGAACAGCACGATCCGCACGTCGGCACAGCTCCCGGCTGCGTCGACACTCAGCGTGATCGCGGTGCCGGCCATCGCGAAGTCGCCGTGACGCCGGGACAGCTCCGTGAACGCCCAACCGGTTCCTTCGGCCACCATCGGGAAACTCACCTCGATGAGTATCTCGGCGGGTTCGAGGGCTGTTGTGAGGTATGTGACGAAGAAATCCTCGGCCTGGATGGTGCGCTCACCCTGAGGTCCGAGCACCCGCATCCGGGCGTCGGACGCGACGGCCACCGCGGGGTACTCGGCGGCGGGATCGGCGTGCGCCATGGATCCGCCGATCGTGCCCCGGTTGCGGATCTGGGGGTGACCGACCATGAGCGTCGCCGCGTGCAACAACGGCTGGCGGCTCGAGACGAGCGACGAGCGCTCCACGGAGCGTTTGGTCGTCATGGCGCCGATCTCGATGCGGCCGTCGTTCCCACGGATGTAGTCGAGCCCGTCGATACGGCCCAGGTCGACGAGGAGTTCTGGGCGTGCCAGACGCGTGTTGAGCATCGGCATCAGAGACTGACCGCCCGCGAGGACCACCGCCTCACGATCGGGATCACTCAGGAGTGAAACCGCTTCCGCAGACGACGTCGGAGCCGCATAGTCAACAGATGCCGGCTTCATGGATGCCTCGTCGGGTCCTCACCCGACCCATGCGCCGACGGCCTCGGGTGTGAGGTCCTTGTACTCGGCGGCGTCGGGCAGAGGACGGCCCAGCCACTCGGCATAGAACGTGTCGAGATCGGGAAGGAAGTCGAAATCGGGAGGACACCCCCGCGGAACGACCTCCACCTCGAGCTGAGCGCCACAACCCGGACACACGTACTCACGCAACTGGACCCACGCAGGATCAGGCATCTCACGGCCCTTGTACACCTCGGCCAGGCTCTCCTCGGTGTCACGCACACTGATCAACGCCGAGATCTTCCAGTTCACCCGGTAGTCACCGAACTCGTGGCCGCAACGGCACTTCACCACACGCCCACCGTCCTTGGCGACGATGAACAACGACGGAGTGAGCGGCAACAGGATCTGATCGTCCCACCCGACACGCTCCTGGAGGATCTCGACGTACTTGTCGAAACGATCGACGTCCTTGGGGCTCTTCATCATCTCCTGGACCGCAGGCCACGCCAGCACCCCGTCCATGAGCTTCTCGATATCGGCCTTGTGAAGTCCGCCACAGCACAATCTCCTAGAACTCGAAATCGTCGGGGAGGTCCCAGAACGAGCGCAGTTCGGCTCCGTAGTCGGGGGAGAGCTCCATGGACGAACGCCACATGTCGAGGACGGCCGGATCCATGTTCTCCTTGGCGGCCACCTTCTTGCGTTCCTCGGTCCACCACTCCTTGAACGGGACGGCCCTCTTCTTGCGCTCCTCGCGGATCTCCGCGCGCCTCGCCTCGGTGGCGGTGGTGTCGACGCTGTAGGTGCCGTTGTGCGACACCACGACCCCGTGGATGTCGGAGGCGACCCGCGGGCTCGTCCACCCCTTGTTGAGGTCGACCTCGACCGCGGCCGGATCGCGCTCGATGGGATCGCCCATCGCCTGGGCGCCCGAGATCGGGTGGATGATGACGTCGTAGTTCTGGAGCGGCTCGGGCGTGAGGAACGGTGCGGCCGCGGGGCTCTGGAGCTCACGCGCCTCGATCGCCGTCTCGATCGTGGGCGTCTCGGCCGGCCCGCGCTCGTGCACGAGGGGCTTTCGCGCCTCGATCAGCTCTTCGACGTTGGTGTCGTGGGCGTAGCTCGGCGAGTCGGGATATGTGGGGTACGCGCCGTACATGCCGTGGTTGGACACCACCTTGCTGCGCATCCCGGCGTCGCCGCACTGGTAGTCCAGCCCGGGCGTGTTGTGCACCATCCACACTGCCGTGTGGCCGAGACCGCCGCGGAAGCGACCGTAGCCACCCGAGTCGGGCTCGATGTTCCGTCCGAGGTACAGGATCGGGTAGTAGAGCTCGGTGACTTCGGCGTTGCCGAAATCGGCATTCGGTGTGTAGATGCACCATGCACTGTTCTCGCCGTCGGCGAATCCACGTGCGGGGGAGCCGTTGCTCGCCTGCTCGAGGGTCAGGCCCGCGAGGTAGTAGCCGAGCTGGGTGATGCCGGCGAACTCGGCCGTCATCGTCGTGGCCGCACCGGCCGCCATCTCCTCGACGAAGCCGCGCATCTGGAAGAGACGTCCGAAGGCCTCGTAGAGGTTGCTCATCCACATCACGGCCGGTGCCCACGCCACACCGGACGAGGCCGAGTAGTCGACCTCGAACGGGTTGGCCCACGAACCAGAGGGCGGGGTGTCGACGTCCCAGGCCGCGGTCGGACCCGAGTTGAACATGTCGAAGCCGACGATGTGGGAGTAGCCGTTGAGCAACCCCGACTTGAGTGCCGTCGGGCTGATGTTCTCGCCGAAGGGCACGGTGCCGCTGGCGCCGCGCAACGAGAGCCGCACGCCCGCGTCGGCTCCGACCTCGAGCTCCATGGGGAGGCTCATCAGGCAGTCGACGTCCTGTTTGCCCAGGACGATGTTCTTGTCCTTCATCGCCAGGTCCTTGAACTGCGACTTGCGGATGCGACCGGGCACGGCCTGCGTCTTGACCCGGCCCACCGCGTAGCGGCGGCTGTCCTCGACGAACTCCTGGGTGGCGTCGAGGAAGAAGTCGAGGCCGTACTTGTCGATCACCTCGATCAGTCGTTCGCGAATCGTGACGCAGCCGGCCAGGCGTCCCCGGGCGTCTCCCATCACGAAGTCGGGCGTGCGCGTGCGGGAACGGACACGTCGCTCGTACCAGGGGTAGAACGCGTCGTTCTCGCCGACCTTCTCCATCGAGATGCAGAGGCCGTCCGAGTAGCAGTCGGGGTTGAGGAAACCCACCGAACCCGGCGTCACCGACCCGCAGTCGCTGACATGGGTCACCGAACTCGCCCACGCCACGAGCTTGCCCTCGTAGAACAACGGCATCGCCATGTCGAAGTCGGGTGCGTGGATGCCGCCGTAGTGGGGGTCGTTGTTCTCGAAGATGTCGCCCTGGTTGAAGCCCGGGTAGTCCTCGTAGCCCAACGTGATGAAGTGCCGGATCATGTCGGCCAGCAGCCCCGGGTGTGCCGTGATGCCGCGCGAGACGCAGATCGCCTCACCGGTGGGGAGATGGAGGCCCCAGAGCGCGTCACCGCCTTCGACCGCGATCGGTGACGAAGACACCTTGCAGCCGGTCTCCCAGGCGACGTTGCACAGGTTCGAGAGGATGTGCCAGAGCGCCTCGTACTCGCCGCGGTCGTTGTCCTTGCGGCTCAGGGTCTCGAGGCCGAAGAGGTGGCCCGTCTTCGTGAGAGCCTCGTCGTTGGCCTGGATCTGTTCCGCGAGACTGAGCCCCATCATCGGTCCTTTCGCTCGAGCCAGTAGATGTCGTGCTCGTCGATCCGCACGTGCCACTCCGGCGGCACGTACAGAGTCGTGTTCGACGCCTCGATCACGGCGAGACCGTCGATCTCGTTGCCCGGCACGAGCCGTTCCATCTCCCAGACGTCGGCGTCGTGCCACTCGCCACCGTTGAACACCGGCCGCTTGAACTTGAACGCCTCGCTGTCGGGTTTCTTTCCTGCAAGCTTGTGCTTGCGGAGCTTGGGCTTGACCGTCGCGACCTTGGCGACCACGCACACCTCCGTGATCTGGTAGGAGGCGACGGCCGAGTCGGTCTTGGCGACCAGCGTGAACATCTCGGTGTAGCGGTCCTCGAAGGCCTTGATCAGCCGGCCCACGTCCTCGGGAGAGTCGATGCTCTGCACCGGTGTCTCGACCTCGATGTCGTCGAGCTGGCCGAGGTACTTCATGTAGACGACGCGGGTGGTCGAGATCTGATCGGGCGTGAAGCCCTCTTCCTTGAGCTCGGCGAGGAGCTCTTCTTCGAGCGCCTCCCAGGCCATGTTGACCGGCTGGAGGTACCCGACCTTCATCGCATCGTCGAGGTCGGGTGTGATCATGGTCGCGACGCTCTTGTGGCGCCGGTACGAGTAGTCCATGCACGCGCCGCCCCAGGCCGAGAACGCACCGGCGTGGGGGACCGTGGCAACCGCCTTCCACGGGTCGTCGGCCGCGTAACCCAGCAGGTGAAGAGGACCGGCACCGCCGTAGCCCAGGAGTACGTAGTCGCGGAGGTCGTGACCCACCATGAGACTGCGCACGAGGTGCTCACGCATCATCACGTTCAGCACCTCCAGGCAGGTCTCCGCGGCCACGTAGACGTCCATGCCCAGCGGGTCGGCGATCTTCTCCTTGAACAGGTCGTAGGAGACCTGCTTGTTGACCTTCAGCTTCCCGCCCAGGTAGTTGTCCTCGTTCAAGATCCCGAGCAGCAGGTTGGCGTCGTTGATGGTGGGAGTGGTGTTGCCCGCCTCCAGGAAGGTGGGGCCGGGTACTCCGCCCGCAGAGTCGGGACCCAGCTTCAGACGACTCGTCTGTGGGTCGAGCCGGATGTAGGTGCCGGTCCCCGCACCGATGGAGGTGATCCCCAGCATCGGGACGTTCACGTACATGTCCTGGAAGCCGGGCTCCCGGTCGATCGGCAACACGCCGGCCGTGATCGCTCCGGCGTCGAACGAGGTTCCGCCCACGTCGGAACAGACGATGTTGTCCTCGCCGATGACGCTCGACAGGTACTTGGCCCCCATCAGCCCGCCGACCGGCCCCGACATGGCGGACTCGAAGAGCCGGGGATAGCGGATGTTGGTGATCCCCCCGTAGCCCAGAACCGTCTTCAGGCTGCGGGGGTAGTCGATCTTCTCGAGCTCTTCTTCGATGCGGAAGAGCTGTTCGCGAGCAGCGTGGGACGCATAGGCCTGGATCACGGTGGCGTTGGCTCGCGACACCTCGCGTGTGGTGGGCGCGACCTCGCTCGAGATCTCGAGCGGGACCTCACGGCCCACCTCCTGCATCACACGGCGCACGATCTGCGCGGCGCGCTCCTCGTGTTGAGGATTGGTGTAGGACATCAGGAACACGATGGCGAGCGCCTCGCACTCCTCGTCGACGAGCAGTTCGCGTGCACCCTGCTCGACGTCGTGCTCGTAGAGCGGGATCACCGGCTGGCCGAACATGTCGATGCGCTCGGTGACCCCACGCGCCTGCTCGCGCGGCACGAGGGGGATCCGGTGCTTGCGGTACTGCATGTGGGTGATCTCACTCCACTGCGCACCGATGAACGTCTGGGAGCCGCGACCCTGGACGATGATGTCCTCGAAGCCCTTTGTGACCAACAAGCCGGTCTTGTAGCCGCTCATGTTGATCACGGTGTTGAGCATCGACGTGCCCGTGTAGATGGCCGTCTCCATCTGCTTGCCGAACTCCCGACCCTCCCGCAACGGGTCGACGTCCATGTACTCGAGGGCCTCCTCGAGGGACTCCATGTAGCCGATGCTCTCGTCCTGGGGCGACGTCGGAGCCTTGCCGATGACGCTCTGGCCCTCTTCGTCGACGATGATCACGTCGGTCATCGTCCCGCCTGCGTCACAAGCAACGAAATAGTTAGCCATTGCGGGCCTTCCCTCTTCTCCTGCCGACCCGACGTCGGGTCCCGGCGCTCGGTCCTGGCGCTGGATACTACCGTCTGCCGGAAGTCCTAACCAATGGGTAGCAAAGTGTAACCAACTGGCGAGTCGCCGCCGGAAGAGCCGCAGCGGGCCCGTCACCATCCCCGTCAGCTTCCCGGTCAGCATCCCGGATCCACGGTCAGGGGGTTTGCGGGGTCGGCGGCCCATTCCTGGAGGGACGCGGCGTAGACGGCGACATCGGCGAAACCGAGCCGGGCCAGGACGAAGGCGACCGACGACGCCACGACCCCCACGCCGCAGTACGTGATGGTGCGCACGTCGCGGTCCCGCTCGACCACGGCCCCCAGTTCGGGGAGCGGACGGTACCGACCGGACCCGTCGACGAGCTCGAACGCCGAGAGGTTGGACGCCCCGGGGACGTGGCCGGGGCGGTCGTAGAGGGCCATCTCGCCCCGGTAGTGCTCCGCCGGCATCGCGTCCAGGAGGTGGACGGCGTCGTCGCCGACGGCGGCGAAGACCTCGTCGCGGTCGG
Organism: Acidimicrobiia bacterium; assembly: GCA_041394025.1. Taxonomy (NCBI): domain Bacteria; kingdom Bacillati; phylum Actinomycetota; class Acidimicrobiia; species Acidimicrobiia bacterium. The sequence goes on from JAWKJA010000003.1 coordinate 816,419, forward strand.
CGATCAGTCGGGGACGGGGATCGGCGGTGAGCTCTCGCGCCGGTGGTTGCGCCGGGTCGGTCGAGAGTGGTCGGCCCTCGGCGGTCCAGACCCCCAGGCCGCCGTCGAGGATCGCCGCGCGGTCGACACCGACCCAGCGCAGCATCCACCAGACGCGAGCGGCCCACACCGACGAGGCTCCGTCGTAGAGCACGACCCGCGAGTCAGGACCGACACCGAGCGCACCCAGGGCGGCGCAGAACTGTTCGGGAGTCGGCAGCGCGAGGTCGAGCGGACTGTCGTGATCGGAGAGATCGCCGGTGAGATCGGCGAATCCGGCGGATGGGATGTGGCCGTCGTCGTGGGCGGGCCGGGCGCTCACGTAGCGGAAGCCGCCACCCTCGTCGGGCTGCTGGTCGACGGAACAGTCGAGAACGACCAGATCCGGATCGTCGAGGTGGTGACTCAACCAGTCGGTGGTCACGAGCGTCTCCATCACGGCCCACTCCTGTGTCACACGGCCTCGGCGAAGGCTGTCGCCGACGGTGGCGACACTAACGGCTTCCCCGGGCCCGGTCCTCCCGGGCGGGCAGCGGCTTTCGCCCGCGCTCTCAGCACACCAGTTCGCTCAGCACCTCGTCGGTGTCGGCGCCCGAAGCCGCTGCCGGTCCGGTGGCACGCCGGGCGAGCGGTTCGTGAACCGTCGTCGGTTCACCGTTCGCGTCGACGGTCCAGACACCACCCGAACGGTTCGCCGCAGGCGACTCGCCGGGCCTGTTCGGGGAGTCGCGAAGCGTGGACGCCACCACGTCGTGCAGGGGAACGTCGACGAGTCCGCCGTGACCCCCGTCGTACATCGCCAGAGCGGCGAGCGCGCCATGGAGGCCTGTGAGCGGGTCGGCGATGGCGTCACCGCAGAACACGGGACGGCCGTTCTTCCCACGGGCGATCAGGCCGGCGGAGGCGGCCGCGTCGTCGCCGAAGGCCACCCGGTTCCTCCACGGGCCGCCGCGCCCGTAGCCGGTGATCGACACCCACACCGTTGCCGGCGAGCGGGACAGGACCGCGTCGGGCCCGAGACCGAGCTGGTCGAGCGCCCGGGGTCTCGACGACTCGACGACCACGTCGGCTGACCCGAGAAGTGATCCCAGCCGCTCCAGGTCGGCCCTGTCGGCGAGGTCGAACGCGACACTCCGGTGGCCGCTGTGGAGGAGATCGTAGAAAGGGGCCGGTCCCCGCCGTGCCCCGTCGGGGCGCGTGTGTGACTCGACCTTGACGACGCGGAGGCCCGCCAGACCGAGCAGGTGGGAACAGAGAGGGCCCGCCCACATCGAGGAGAGATCCACGACCAGGCCCGGCTCCCGTGGCTTCGCGCCGGTGAATCGGTGTGTGATCCGCCACGGTTCGACGGGAGACCGCTCGTGGCGGACCCGGCTCTGCTCGTCGTCCGCGACGTCGTCCGGCCGGGGGACGAGCGCGACGGGAATGCCGAGGAGTTGCGCGCGTTCGCTCAACTCGGTGCCGGGGCGATCCGGACACGTCGCCACGACGGCTGCCCACGGGTCGTCCCCGACGTCCACCTCGAGCCAGGCACCGACCGAATCGGCATCGTCGGGGCGGGCCAGGTTCACCGCCAACACACCGTCGCGAGCGGGGATCAGGCGGCAGGTACCGCCCGGCGAGACGTCACCTCTACGCCGAAGACCCAGGATCGCGGCGTGCTCACCCAGCAGTCGGCCGCCGTCGACGGCCACGGTCGACGCCGCGGGCATCGTTGAGGACCGGGCCGAGGACCGGGTCGACGTCAGGGCCGACGTCAGGGCCTGAATCGCCAGTGCCGCGCCGCGGGCGGCCGTCGCCGGGGCTCCGGGGGCGACCAGCGGTGGCCCGTCGGGCTCACCGGTGAGGGCCATGGCGCCGCTCTCGGCCCAGTCGGCGGTCTCGTGACGGGCGGCGACGCCGGCGCCCACGGGCGGTGCATCCCCGCATGCGAGCCCGTCGATCGAGTCGTCGGGCTCGATGCGGGCGCCCAGGAGCTCGAGCAGCCGCGCCCCGTAGCGGGTCGCGGGCCGGGGGCCGACGAGCACGGCGGTCCCCTCCAGGGGGCGTCCGGACGGGTGGGCCGCGTCGTCGTCCACCGGGTGGTCCGATGCCTCGCCCACCGGCTCACCCACGGGGCAACCGGGTCAGGAGGCGAGCCAATACGCTGGCCCCGATGTCCACCGCGGTGCACCCCTATGCGGAGATCGTCGACGCATTGCGCTCACCCTACGCGAGCGACGACCTCGTGCCCGACGCCTCCGTACCGCTCCTGGTCACCGACGTCACCGGTCGAACCGTGGACCGGGAGGCCGCCCACGCGCTGAAGGCTCTCCCGGCGGTCACCGTCGCCGTCGGCGACGACGCGTCCGGAGCGAGTGGTGCGGGCATGGCGGCCTTCGACGTGCTGGTGGCGGAGAATCCGGCGGGCGGTGCCGCTGCCGGTGCCGGTGCCGGTGCCGGTGCTGATAGCGGCGCCGTCCACTGGCTGGCACCCGACGGCGGCGTCGCGAGCGTGGTGGCGACGATCGACGAACGTGTGCGCTCCCACCCGCAGGCGTCGGTGGCCGCCGTGCGGCTTCTCCGCTTGTCGGAGGGCCTCGACACCGTCGACGGGCTGGTCGCCGAGTCGCTGACCTACTCCACCCTCCAGGCCGGGCCCGAGTTCGCGCACTGGCTCGATCACCGGCCGACGCGCGGCGAGGTCGATGTCGATCCTGTGCCCCTGTTGGTCGAGCGCTCCGAGAAGGAGCTGCGACTCGTGTTCAACCGACCCGAGATCCACAACGCCTTCGGCTTCGAGGTCCGCGATGCCCTGGTCGAGGCCCTCCAGTTGGCGGCCGCCGACCCCGGCATCGAGTCGGTGAGGCTCACGGGCCGCGGACCGTCGTTCTGCAGCGGCGGCGATCTCCGCGAGTTCGGCACCCTTCCGGATCCCGCGAGTGCGCACCTGATCCGCACGACCCGCAGCGCCGGCTACTGGATCGACCGTGTGGCCGAGCGCGTCCACGTCGAACTGCACGGAGCCTGCATCGGTGCCGGCATCGAGCTCTCCGCCTTCGCCGGACACGTCACCGCAGCAGAAGACGTCGTCGTCGAGCTGCCCGAGGTGGGCATGGGCCTCGTTCCGGGGGCCGGCGGGACGGTCAGCCTCCCCCGCCGGATCGGGCGGCACCGAAGCGCCTACCTGACGCTCACCGGTGAACGGCTGCCCGCCCACACCGCTCTCGCCTGGGGTCTCGTCGACGAACTGTCGTGACCGGGCTGTCCGGGGGCCGGTCAGGTTCCGTCGTAGACGACACGTCCACCGATGATCGTCGCCTCGACGCGCACGTCGGCGAGATCGCGACGAGCGGTCGCCCACGGACGGTCGAGGAGGCACAGGTCGGCGGGCTCTCCGGGCCTGATCTCACGCGGGGGGCCACCCGGCCGGGCCGGGTGGCCGGTGAACAGACCCAGGGCCTGCTCGGGTGAGAGCCGTTCGTCGGGCCCCATGACGTGGCCCTCGGCGGTCCGCCGCTCGACGGCGGCGGCCATGGCCGCCCAGGGATCGAGCTCCCCCACCGGGGCGTCCGACCCCGCCGCCAACGGGATACCCGCGTCGAGAAGTGTCCGGGCTCGGTAGAGCCAGGGTTGGTCGGCGACCTCGACCGTGGCCCGGTACCGGTCGCCGTGCTCGCTGATGAAGTGCGGCTGGGTGACGACGGTCACGCCGAGGCGCTCGATCGCACGCAGCATCTCGGGCGGCACGACGCTCGCATGCTCGATCCGGTCGTCGGGACCGGCGCCGGCCTCGGCGAGGGCCGTGACGGCGAACACGACCGCGACCCGACTCGCCGCGTGCACGGCGACGGCACGCCCGTTCGCGTGAGCGGTCGCGATGCGCGCCGCGAACTCCGCGATCGGCGGCAGGGCCGCCTCGAAGAGAACCAGCTTGACGGGGCCGAGGCGAACCCCGTCGGGAGCGGTGGCGTCAGCGCTGCCGGTCATGGCGGTCAGCCGCTGGGCCAGCTCACCCGAGTGTCGCGCCGAGCCCAGCGCTGCGAGCTCGGTCGGGCCGTTGTGGGCCGTCGCGTCGGTGACGCCCGTGACCCCGGCGGCGGCCAGATCGGCGCTCACCGCCCGCAACGACGGTGGCTCCCCGCCGATGCGCTCGCGCAGCCACGCGTCGAGGCCCGTGATCCGGCCCGTCGGGGAGCCGTCGTCACCGATCTCGACGCCCGCCGGGAGCTCGTCACCGGCGTCGAGGTGGAGGTGGGCGAGTGCAGCGCTGTTGAGCACCCACAGCGCACCGCTGCGGTGCTGGAGCCGGACAGGGCAATCGGCGACCGCGGCGTCGAGGTTGCGACGGTCGGGCCACCCCGCCAGCGTGTCGTCCCAGCCGACGGCGCGAAGCCAGCCCCCCTGTCGTTCACGCGCGTTCTCCCGCGCCGCCTCACGCAGTCGGTCGACCAGGTGGTCCGGTCGTGTGACCGCCGGTGGCCCGCACCAGAGGGACTCCGCTCGGGCTCCCAGGGCGAAGAGGTGGACGTGATGGTCGTGCAGGCCGGGAAGCAACGCCGCCCCGCGTCCGGCGACCCGTGCGACGCCGGGCGCCGTGGTAGGACCGGCGGCCCCGCCGACGGCGTCGGAGGGCCCCACCTCGGCCACGACGCCGCCCCGGACCCGCACCGACAGCCCGGCGCGGCCCCCGATCTCGACATCGTCCACCAGAACGTCGGGTACGTCGGGCACGCGGGACATCATCGCCGGACATCATCGCCGCGGGCGGGCAGCGCCCGCTCAGGCCGGCGCGCTCAGGCCTGGTCCACCAGCCCGAGGGTCCCGGCAACCCGGCTGCGGTGCTCGGGCGCCGAACCCAACTCGACCTCGAGCGCCTTGGCGCGCCGGAAGTAGAGGTGGAGGTCGTAGTCGAGATCGACCCCCACGCCACCGTGCACCTGTTGGGCGCCGAAGGCGACCCGCTGACAGGCATCGGCGGCCCACGCCTTGGCAACCGACACCTCGCGCTCGGCGCCGGAGCCCTGCGACAGTGCCCACGCGGCACGGTATGCACCCCAGCGGGCGCCCTCGAGGTCGAGGAGCATGTCGGCGAGCCGGTGCTGGACCGCCTGGAACGCGCCCAGCGGCTTGCCGAACTGCACGCGGGTCCTGGCGTGTTCCGCTGCCATCTCGAGGGCGCGGGCCATCACGCCGACGATCTCGACGGTTCGTAGCGCCGTGGCCCGCACCAGTGCACCGGGCAGGAGATCGGCGGTGTTCCCCACGACCTCGCCGTCGGCGCCGTCGATGCGCAGCTCGAAGAGACGGTCGTTCGAGATCGTGTCGAGTCGCGACGCCTCGATGCCGGGCCCGCTGCCGTCGAGCAGAACGAGCACGGGACCTGCCGCGACCAGCAGCAGATCGGCGGATGCCACGTCATAGGAGAAGGCCACGGTTCCGGTCACGCGGGCCGTCGATCCGCTCACGTCGGCAGTGAGAGCGTCGGGAGCCACGTCGGCCAGTGCGGTACCGATCACTGTTTCGCCGTCGGCGACACCGGGCGGGAGACGGCCCGCCTCGGCGAGGGTCAGCCCGCCGAGCACCACCGTGGAGAACAGGGGTGTGGGGCTCACCGCCCTCCCGAGCTCCTCGAAGATCACGGCCAGATCGAGCAGGGTGCCTCCCCCTCCGGGCAGGGCGAGACCCACCCAGCCCATCTCGGCCATCTCCGACCACATCTCGGGCAGATATCCGCGCTCGTCGTCCTCCAGTCGGCGCACGACCTCGGACGGGCACCGGTCCTCGAGATAGGACCGCGCGACCGTGCGCAGCTCCTCCTGGTCGGCGCTGAGGGTGAAGTCCACCTACTGCTCCTCGGGTCGGTACCGCGACGTCGGCGCTGCGGTGGCACTCATGACCGGGGCATCCCGAGGCCGATCATGGCCACGATGTTTCGGTGGACCTCGTTGGCGCCGCCACCGAAGGTGAGCAGCACGTCGGTCATGAACCACCGTGCCAGCTGGCCCCCGTCGGGCACGCCGATCCCCCCCACGAGCCCTCCCGTGCGGCCCATGATCCGCAGGCACGTCCCGAAGGCCCGCTGGTGGAGCTCGGTGGCGAAGATCTTGTTCAGGGACGCGTCGTGGTAGGGCACCGTCCCCTCGGCGAGCATCGAGGCGGTGCGGAGGTTCAGCAGTGACAGGATGTCGACATCGACCGCGATGGCGGCCAGGGCGTCGCGTACCCACGGTTCCTCGGCGACGCGGCGCCCGTTGCGCCGGTTCTCGTTGGCCCACGCGACGGTCTCCTCGAGAGCCCGCTCGACCGGTGAGGCCGTGGCCAGCGCCAGGCGCTCGTAGTTGAGCTGGGTCGTGATGTAGGACCACCCCTCGTTGAGCTCGCCGACGAGGGCGTCGGCCGGTACCCGGACGCTGTCGTAGAACGTCGTGTTGGTCCGCAGGCCTCCCATGATCTCGGTCGGCTGGATCGAGATGCCCGGTGAGTGGGCGTCGACGATGAAGATCGAGATCCCCTTGTGCTTGGGGACGTCGGGGTCGGTGCGCGCCGCCAACCAGATGTAGTCGGCCATGTGCGCCCCCGACGTGAACACCTTCTGGCCGTCGATGACCCACTCGTCGCCGTCGCGAATGGCGCTCGTGCGCAGTGACGCGAGGTCGGATCCGGCGTCGGGTTCGGTGTAGCCGATCGCCACGTCGATCTCACCCTGCAGGATGCCCGGCAGGTAGCGGGCCTTCTGCGCGTCGGTACCCACCCGCATGATCGCCGGCGCCACGGTCTGCACGGCCACCACCGGGATCGGGATGCCCGTCCGGCAGATCTCCTCGAAGAAGAGGTACTGCTCGACGGGACCGTGGCCGAGGCCTCCGTACTCGATCGGCCAGCCCACACCGAGCATTCCGTCGGCCCCGAGTCGGCGGATGTAGGCCTTCCAGTGTGGTCCGCCACCCTCGGGTGTCTCGGCGATCTCGGCGCGCAGCTCGGGGGTGATGTGCGTCGCCAGGTACTCACGCACGCGCGTCACGAGATCCTTCTGCGGTCCCGTGAGCTCGAAGTCCACCCTGCCCCCTCGGTCGGGTTCGTCTTCTCAGGCGCGCTCGGCGCGCCGGATGGTGGCGGTGCCCGTGCAGTGCGTTCCGTAGTCGGCGTCGGCGCTGAACCCGATGTCGAGCGCGTGGTGGCCGTCCTGTTCGTACTTGCGGGTGACCGCGCCGGTGGTCGTCAGTGTCTGGCCGGGAAAGACCGGGATCTTGAGACGGAGATCGATGGCGACGAGGTCCCAGTCGGGACCGCACCAGTTCGTGATGTAGGCGGCCATCAGCCCGTTGGTGGTCAGGATGTTCACGAAGACGTCGGGGCTCCCCGACTGCTCGGCGAACGCCTTGTCGTGGTGAACCGGGTAGAAGTCGCGAGAAGCAGCGACGGCTCCGACGACGACGAGGGTGGCATCGACCTCCCTCACGACGGTCGGCAGCTCCTCGCCCTCCTCGACGGCGTCCCACGCCCTCGAGTCGTACGTCAGGTGGGGCGTCATCCAGTCGGTCGACATCGGTGTCTCTCCTCGGGTCCTCGGGCCGGTCGTCAGGCCGCGGGTGCTTCAGCCGTGTCGGCTTCGGGCTTGAAGCGCATGTACGTGAAGCTCTGGGTGCCGAGCAGGTCGTCGTCCTGGTTGGTGAAGCGGTACTCGAAGGTCACGAAGTACGCCATCCCGAGTCGGGTCTTGTGATCCGTCTCGCTGACGTCGGTGAGGCGCACGGTGAACGAGACGGTGTCGCCGTCCCGGGCGAGTGCCTCGATCCTCTGGGACTGCCCGGTCGCCACGATCTTCGTGTAGCCCTCCTCCTCGAGGATCTCGTCGACCGGGGCGATCGGCAGGTCGACGTCGCGGGCCGGCCAGAGGGGGGCCATGCTCCACACCTGCATCATCGCTGCGGGTGCCACGATGCCACCGTGACGGGACCGGGCGGCCCACTCGGGGTCCGTGTAGGCCGGGCTCTCGTCGCGCATGACCTCGACCCAGTGCCGGATCATCTGCGCGCAGACGGCGTCGACCGCCTCGGTGCGCGGCGACTCGTTGCCGATGTGGTGGCGCAGCCGCTCCTCGAACAGCGTTCCCATCCGTGCCTCCCTTGCGTTGCTCCCGGTGTGCCCGGCGAGGTGTGTCTAGGACGTGGCGTCCGCCTCGGTCTGTGCAAGGCGCGTCTGGCCGATGCCGGTGGCGGCCACGGCCTCCTCGGCGCCGAGCGCTCCGCCGAGCCCGCCCGGGAAGACGTCGTAGAGCCCCCGCACGGCGTCGGCCATCTCCTCGGCCTGCCAGTGCCGGCCGGTTCGCGTGCGGGTGGCGGTGATCCGCCAGCCCTCGACGCGGTCGCAGCGCTCGCCCATCATGTGGAAGACCTGCCCGCTCACCCACTGGGCGTCGTCGGAGGCGAGCCAGACGACGAGAGGGCTCACGTTCTCGGGGGCGAACGGGTCGACTCCCTCCGGTGCCGGTCCGATGAGGTCCTCACTCATCCGGGTACGCGCCGAGGGCGCCACCGCGTTGGCCGTCACCCCGAACCGGGCCATCTCCATGGCCACGACCCTGGTCATCGCGGCGATGCCCGCCTTGGCAGCCGCGTAGTTCGCCTGTCCGGGGTTGCCGAAGAGCCCCGACTGCGACGTGGTCGAGATGATCCGGCCGGTGCGTGCCCGGCCGGCCTTCGTCTCGGAGCGCCAGTACGCACAGGCGTGGCGGGTCGGCGCGAAGTGACCCTTCAGGTGCACGGTGATGACGGCGTCCCACTCGTCCTCGGTCATGTTGAAGATCGTGCGGTCACGCAGGTTGCCGGCGTTGTTGACGAGCACGTCGAGGCCGCCGTACGTGTCGACGGCCTGGCGGATGAGACCCTCGGCGGCGTCGAAGTCGGCGCACGAGTCCACGTTGGCGACCGCTTCACCTCCGAGGTCCGTGATCTCGTCGACGACTCCGTCGGCCACGTTCGCCGTACCCTCACCGCGGATGTCGGTACCCGGATCGTTCACGACCACACGGGCGCCCTGCGCGGCGAGCGCCATGGCGTGCGCGCGCCCCAGGCCGCGTCCGGCGCCCGTCACGATTGCCGTCTTGCCCTCCAGCAGCATCGCTGTCCTCTCTCGTGGATGCCGGTGTCTCGCGGATGTCGGTGACGGTCCACCGGACTAGCCACACGGTTATACTTTGCTACCAGTTGGTAGTATGCCCGATACCCGCCGCCGTCCGGGCAACGGGAAGCGAAAAGGGCCGAGCGAAGGAGCGCCGATGGCGGAGCGAGCAGAAGCGCGAGGTGGACGCGCGGCGATTCTCGAGGCTGCCACCGAGCTCTTCGCCCGGCGTGGCTTCGGGGGGGTCGCCGTCCAGGAGATCGCCGATCAGGCCGGCGTCCACAAGACGACGGTGCTGTACCAGTTCGGCACCAAGGAGGCGCTGCACGAGGCGGTCCTCGACCATGCGCTCGAGCCCGTGATCTCGATGATGAACGACTTCCTCGACGGTGAGTTCAACCGTGAGCGGCTCAGCTGGTACCTCGACCAGCTCCAGCGCCACGTGGCCGCCGACCCGTCCGTCGCCCGCCTGATGCTGCGCGAACTGCTCGAGGGTGGCGAGTACGGCGACGCCTACCTCGACCGTTTCGTCGGGCCGGTCTTCGAACCCGCCAAACGTCGCCTCCAGGAAGCCCGGGTCGCCTCCGACGGCCGGGTCGCCGAGGTCGACCCGGCACTGTTCGTGCACGACCTCCACGTGCAGATCATGTCGTACTTCTGCCACGGCGCACTGCTGGAGCGCCTCCTGACCACCGATCCCTACTCGGTCGACGCCCTGATCGCACGGCGCAACTACCTCGTCGACCAGATCCTCGCCCAGCAGCGACCTCATCCCACCGACGACGACGCGCTCCGCGAGGCGTCTCAGGTACCCGCCGCCGAGGGCGCGGCGCACTGAGCCCGACACGTACCGGGCCCGCTCCTACGAGTTCCTACGCGGCCACCCGCTCCCGGACGCTCAGGGGGTCGCGTCCAGACCGAGGTGCTCGCCGACCACCTTGGCGCCGAGGTACCCCGGACCACCGATGATCATGCCGCCGGCGTAGTTGGACGCACCACAGGTGAACACGCCGGGGATCGGTGTGGCCACCTGTGAGCACAGGTCGTTCGGGCGGTTGAACCCCATCTGGAGGTTCGTGTAGGAGCCGTGCTTGATCGAGCCGCGCTTCATTGTTTGCAGCTTCGCCTCGATGTGTGTCGGTGGGTACTCACGGCGCAACACGATGCGGCCGAGATCGGCGTGTTCCTCGATGAGACCGAGACACTCGTCGCCGAACCCGGTGGTTCCGTTCTCCCAGTCGTCGTCGTAGCGGACGACCTGTTCGGCACGCACCACCTGGTGGCCGGCAGGCGCCATCGACCGGTCGTGGTGACTCGGGACGGTGACGTGGACCCATTCGCCGCCACCCGCGGTGCCGGCGTCGACCCGTGCGAGGTGCTCGTGCAGCTCGTCTTCGGTCTCGATGCCGAGGAAGGTGATCATGGCCTCGTTCACGCGGGGCTCCGGGTGCCGGAACGTGAGGTCGCCGTCGATCCCCAGGTGCAGCCCGAAGAGCGTGCGCTCCTCCCACTCCCAACCTTCGACGGCGAACTTCAGCTCGTTCGGGAGGTTCTCGGACCCGACGAGGTTGAGGAAGGTCTGTTCGGGGTTGAGCGTGGACGCCACGGCCCGCGCCTCGAACTGGTGGCCGTCGGCCACCTCGACGCGCACGCCGGCGTCGCCGTCGGAGTGGATGGAGGTGACCTCCGAGGTGTCGAGGACCTCACCGCCGTTGTCGACGAAGACCCGGTACAGCGACGACGACAGGCGGTGCGAACCACCCTTGACGAGCGCGGAGTTCACCATCCGGCAGAGGTAGACCGGGTAGAGGTAGCCGAGCGGGTCCTCGAGGTGGAATCCCCACATCGCCGAGAACGACAGCAGCGCCATCCGTACGCGGGGGTCGGTGAATCCGTACTCGTCGAGAACCTCGACCGGGCTCAGGTCGGAGATCTCGTTGAGGCGCTCACCGATGGCGTTCTGGCCGATCTCGACGACCTGGTCGACGACCGGCAACGGCAGCTTGTAGGTGAGCGGAATGATGTACTCGTCGAGCATCGGGGAGAACTCCGCCCACATCCGGCGGAAGCAGTCGGCGTCGTGTTCACTGACCGCACCGATGGACGCGACGGTCTCCTCGTGGTCCTTGGTGAAGACCAGCGACGCGCCGTCCTTGAACGGGAACGCGCACGCGACGTGCGGCGAGACGTAGCGCAGTCCGTAGTCGGCCAGAGCGAGGTCGCTGTAGGCCGGCATCACGTCGCTCATCATGTGGTAGATGGCGTGCAGGTTCAGCCGGAACCCGTGGTACTCGTCGGTGTTGAGCCCGCCGCCGGTCTCGTGTCGGCGTTCGATCAGCAGCACCCGTGCGCCGGCTTTCGCCAGGTAGGCGCCACAGATCAGGCCGTTCGGTCCGCCGCCGATCACGACGGCGTCGTAGGTGTCGGTCTTGGTCACGGTTGCCGTCATTGGCCGTCCCCTCCGGAGGACTCATCGAGTTGCCACTTGGCGTTCACGCCGAGGTTCATCGGAACGTCGTTCATGTGGTCCATGAACCAGTCCCACGGTCGGGCCTGCCACCACGGCTGGTCGAGGCAGCCCGTGTCCTCGGCGACCTCACGAGCGGCCAGGTAGCCCGTCGCCAACCAGCTCGCGCTCATGGGGTGGATCGAGTTGGACAGGTAGAGCCCCGGTAGGAACGTGCGGGACGCGCCGCTCGTGATGATCCCCGGCACCGGCCGGTTCATGTAGAACTGGTCGGGCGTGACGCTGCCTCCCAGGATGCTGCCCGTCATCGACGACGGGTTGTTGCGCACCTGGTCGAGCGGGGTCATCACGTGCCGCTCGATGATGAGGTCCTTGAAGCCGGGCGCGAAGTCCTCGATCCGGTCCGTTGCCGCGTCGGCGAACGGACCGCCGAGCTCGGGCCAGGCGTCGAGGCCGCCGGTGATCGTCTGGCCCCGCCACCGGCGTGGCGCCGGTGGCACGTCGACCCAGATGAACGCCGTGTGGCAGCCGTCGGGTGCCTGCGTGGGATCGGCGCGGGTGGGCACGAACCAGTTGCCCATGATGTCGTCGTCGATCACACCGGAGACGAGGTTGACGTTGTGGCGCCGCATGTCGTCGATGGTGTCGCCGCCGAGATAGCCCATCATGCAGCGCTGGATCCCGGGGTCCCAGTCGGCGGTCGAGAACTCGATGTCGTCGCGCAGGCTGTAGTAGACGCCGAAGAGAACCTGCTCGTCGTAGTGGAAGCTCTTGACGCGGTTGGCGATCTCGGGGCCGATGATGTCTTCTCCGAGCATGCCGAGGAAGGTCGGTACGGCCGACACGTTCGAGACGATGGTCTTGGCCCGGATCTCCTCTCCCGGAAGGAGCGCGTCGTCGCGGAGCTTGATCCCGACGGCCCGGCCGTCCTCGACGATGATCCGGTCCACCGGGCACGTCGTCCAGATCTCGCCTCCGGCCTGGGCGGTGGCCTTCACGAGCGAGTGCGTGAGGGAGTGGGACCCTCCTCGCGCGTTGTGGACCGCCATCGGCCCGCCGATGCCCGCCATGAACGCCGCCGCCAGCACGCCGATCTTGCGGTGGATGGGTGGCAGGCCGCTGATCCATCCGATCGACGCCGTCGTGGTCTTCACCTCGTCGGACTCGAAGAGGAGGTCGAGGACCTCGAAGCCGGTCATGTTCATCAGCTCGGCGCCGCTGAAGGGCTGATCCTGGGCGGCCAGGAACTTGTCGAGCAGCGAGTACATCCGCTGCATCGTGTCTTCGGTGGGCGGTCCGTACCAGAACCGCCGGTTCACGTCGAGCATCTCCTCGAGGTTCGTCGCATTGAACTCGAGCGCCTTCATCTGGAGCGCCGCGTCCTTCTCCGACACCCGCGCCCAGTTGGCGTAGGTCGTGTCGAAGTCCATCGCGTGGATCAGGTTCGTGCCCGACTCGAACGGCTTGGCGTAGGTGACGTCGGTGCCCCGGAGCTCGAAGCCGAGACCGGGCAGGTCGAGGTCGTCCATTGCCGGGCTGTAGGAGGTGGCGAGCCAGGTGGCGTGCAGGTTGTGGAGGAATCCCGGCGAGCCGGTCTCGACGGTGTCGCAGTGCGCGCCACACTGGCCGCGGGCCTCGAACACGCCGACGGACAACCCGGCCTTGGCGAGATAGGCGGACACGGTCAAGCCGTTGATCCCCCCACCGATGACGATGACGTCGTAGTCCTTCATGTGTTACAGCTTCCGTTCCGTAGTGTTCGCGGGCTTCGCGGGGCCGGGCTCCGGCCGGTCCCGGGGATCAGACACGCGCCTCTTCATGGTCGCGTTCACGGGCTTCCTGGTCGGCCAGGACCATCGCGGCCACGTTGAATCCCGAGTCGACGGCCTGATGCGTACCGCAGCCGTACCCCCCGGCGTCGGTACCGACGAGATACAGGCCCGGCAACGGCGTACGCGCGTCGGGCTTGGACCCTCCGCACTGACCGATCACCTGACTCAGGCCGATGCACTCGCCGCCCTGGCCGGCGACGGCCGAGTCGCGGCACATGTTGGAGACGTGCTTGGCCGTGTACGGCTCCCGTCGGATCGTGTGCTTGCGGATCTCGGGCCACATCTCATCGATCGCCTTCTCGGCGCGCTCGATCGCCTCGTCGTTCAGCTCGGACTCCGGGTCGGGCGACCCGAGGATGCCCACGAGGATGATCTGGTGCCCGTCGGGCGCGAGAGACGTGTCGTAGCTCGTCGTGACGGCGGCGAAGATGAGCGGGACGTCGGGCCACTCGCCGCGCTGTGCGGCCTCGTAGCGCTCGGTGTCCCACCAGCTCTCGTTGGAGAAGGCCACGATCATCCCTGTGTCGAGCACCGGCTCGTCGAGGAAGTAGCGCACACCGACCATGCCGAGACCCGGTTCGAGCGTCTCGACCCGCTTGACGTAGTCGTCGGAGAACTGGTCGTCACCGACGAGTGAGAGGACGGTGGGCTGGATTCCTGCGTTCGAGACGATCACGGGTGCGCGGAACTCACCCGCCGACGTTGCGACGCCGACGGCGCGGCCGTCCTCCACCAGCACGCGCTCGACGCGCGTCTTCGGGAGGAACGTTCCCCCGTGCTCCTCGATGTAGCGGGCCGCGGCCTCGGCCGGGCGTCCGTAGCCACCGGCGTGGTAGCGGCCACCACCGCCGAGGAACAGCTGACGCAACGTCCGCACGCCCTCCGAGACGGGGATCCGGTCGACCGGTGCCACGAACACGAGGTTGAGGATCGCCGACATGTAGGCGATCACCGGGTCGGGCACGTCGAAGCTGTGCATCCAGCCGAGCATTCCCGTGTCGTCGTGGGTGTCGAGATCCTCCTCCGACATCGAGAAGACCTCTCCGACGAGCGCCATCATCTTCTCGACACCGTCGGCGTCGACACCGAAGGTCGCCTCGAGACCCTCGACGGCGAGCGGGTCCTCGGCCTGCTTCGACGGGCCGATGTAGCTGCGCCAGTCGCCCTGGTCGTCGCGGTACTTGAGCTCGATGGCGTTGTCGCCCTCGGGAACGATGAGCGGAGCGTCGTCCTCGATCCCGAGCTCGGCGACGAGCTCGTGGAACCGGGAGTCGTCGGCGGGAAGGCTCAGCACCGGCCACATCTCGTAGGCGTAGCCGTTGCGATGGATCGTCTGGGCCTTGCCACCGGCCTGGTTGGCCTTGTCGAGCAGCAGCACCCGCTTGCCCGCCTTGGCACACAGCGCGCCGGTCGTCACACCGCCGTAGCCGGCACCGATCACGATGACGTCGTAGTCCTCCACGTCCGTTGCCTCCCGTGCTCCGTCGAATGCTTTCCGGTGAATGTTTCCGGTGGATGTTCCCGTGAATGCCCCGTGACTGCCCGCGGGCGGACCCGTCGGTGGCCGCCCGCCGAAACGGTCAGTCCTTGCCCTCCGGGAAGTACGTCTCCAGGTACCGCTTCAGGCGGTCGGGACGCTCGAAGGGGAACTTGACGCCGTTGTCGTCGCAGATGACCTGGGCAGCGATGTAGCCGGGGCCTCCGATGACCATGCCGCCGGGGAACATCGAGGCACCACCCAGGTAGAGACCCTCGACGGGGGTCCGACTCGCCGAGCACTCGACGTTCGGACGGTTGAAGCCCATCTGCAGCGGGTTGTAGTCACCGTGCTTGATCGAACCGCGGCGCATGTTCGGTATCCGCTGCTCGATCGTCTTGGGTGACTCGACGACACAGTCGATGACGCTGTCGGCGAAACCCTCGTAGTGGCTGTCGAGAAGCGTCGTGACCTCGCGCACGACCTCGTCCTTTCGCTCCTCCCACGGCCAGTCGTAGGGCGCCGGCATCTGGAAGAAGCAGACGTGTTCGCCTTCTTTCTGGCTGAGCGTGGGGTCGAAGGCCGTCTCGACGGTGAAGTGCCCGGCGTACTTCGGCACGTCACCCTGCTCGACCGCGTTGAGGAACGACACGACGTCGTCGGTGCCGTCGAAACCGACGATCGTGTTGAACGGCTCGGGCTGGTCGGCCATGGCGTTGTTCGGGTTCGGCCGCAACGTCGGCTTGCCCTTGGTGACGAAGAACACGCTGAGCAGCGACCACTTGTCCCACGCCCAGTTCTCGGCTGCGTCGCGCATGTCCGCGGGGACCGTCTCGGCAGGGAGGAGGTGCAGGAAGGTGCTCTGCGGGTCGAGGCTGGACAGGACCCCCTTGCGGGCCCGGATCCGACGGCCGTCCTCGAGCAGCACGCCCGATGTCGACCCGTTGCTCGTCGTGATCTCGACGACCGCGGCGTTGTCCAGGATCACGCCACCCTGGCGCAGGATCACCCGGGCCAGGCTGCTCGCGAGCCGGTGCGAGCCACCGTGGATGAAGGCCTTCTGGGTGCCCCGGTCGACCATGAGCGGAACCATGAACCCCAGGCCGCTCTCGGCGGGCGACAGGCCCCACTGGCAGGCCGAATAGAGCAGGGTCGCCTGGATCGAGTCGCGCAGCGGGTAGCTCGAGATGAGTTCGAGGGCGCTCATCTCGGAGATCTCGAGCATGTCCTCGCCCACCGGTGTGCGCTGGAGCGCCTCGGTGAGATCGACGGGAGCGTCGGGTGGCAGATACGTCGCCGGGGCGAGAATCTCCTCCACGATGCCGCGGAAGCGCAGCGCGAGGTCACCGAACGCGCTGGACTGGTCGAGCCCGAAGCGGGCCAGCGAGTCGCGGCTGTCCTCGAGGGACCGGCAGATGTAGACGTAGTCGTCGCCGAACACCCCGCCGATCTGCCCGTAGGGCTTGTGGTAGTGCAGACCGTGGTCGACCAGGTCGAAGTCGGCGATCGGTGGCAGGTAGTCGACCATGTAGTGGTACGACGCGTGCGTGTTGGCGTAGTGGTGGGGAAAGAGGATCTCCTCGGTCGCCAGGCCCCCACCGATCTCGAAGCGGCGCTCGATGATGGTGACGTCGAAGCCGGCGGCCGTCAGGTACGCGGCCGCGATCAGCCCGTTGGGGCCCGCGCCGATCACCACGACGTCGGTCTCGGTCTCCTCGGCGAACTCCGGCGGTAGCCCCAACTCAGCCACGGTTGCCTCGCTCGGACGGTGCCGAGCGAATGTCTTGTCGCTCACTGTCGTGCCTTCCTCGATCGGTTGCTTCGTGCGGGCCCCATGCCCGGGATCAGTCGGATTCGTTCGAGCTCGCCAGGGACGGCGCACCCGGTGACGCCATCGCAGCTCCCTCTTCGTCGGTGATGTGCCACGGCGACGGGTACCACCACTCGGGAGTCGTGTTCTCGATCTCCGCGTAGTCCTCCTTGAGGGTGTGCATCAGGTTGTACGGGACGGCGTTGAGACAGAGACCGCCCGGGTACGACGTCTGGTTGCAGAGATAGAGGTTGTCGATCGGCGTCCGGTAGCGGGCGAGCTCGGGCAGCGGCTTGCGCTCCCACCACTCGTCCTCGGACTGGCGCATACCCATCCAGTTGCCGCCGACGAAGCCCATGTTGCGCTGCTCGGAGTCGTACGGCGTGTTGATGGGCGTGGCGATGTACTTGTCGTCGGTCATGTTCGGCGCGTAGTGGCGCAGAACCGACTTGATGTTGTCGAGGATCTCGAACTTCGCCTTGTTGACGGCGTCGGGACCGTCCCGGTGGTCTTCGGGCACCGGCACCTGGAGGTTGACCGTGATGACGTGGCCACCCTCCGGGTTCCTGACACGGGTGTTGTCGTGTTCGCTGTGCACGATGAACCACGAGATGTAGTGGTCGGGGTCCGTCGGGTGCGTGCGAAACGTGTAGACGTCGCGCATCAGCTCCATGAGTGCGTCGGTCGTGCAGTGCAGAGCCATCCCGGTGGGATAGTTGATGCCATCGAACTTCTCGGGAGCGTCGACGTACTCAGGAAGCTCGTTCACGATCATGTTCGTGACGAAGAGGCTGCCGCCCTTGAGGCTCAGGTCGTCGATCCGTTGACGGAAGCTGCTCGTCGTGTGTGACGACGAGACCAGGTCGTTGAACTGTTTGATGTGCGTTCCGTTGATCACGCCCATGCTCGCCCAGACGGTCTTCTCCTCGAGGGCCGCCGAGTCGGCCACGCGCACACCCTTGGCGACACCGTCGTGGACGATGATCTCCGAGACGGGGCTGTTCACGTGGATCTTCGCCCCGTGCGCGAGCGCGCAGCGGGCGAGGGAGTGAGCCAACGCGTGCATCCCACCGACGGGTGAGCAGCCCGAGAAGAACTGGAGCTGCGTGCACGCGAAGCCGGGGAGCGCCATCCCCTTCCAGTACGGATGAGGGCCGTTGCCCCACGAGCCGACGAGCAGGCCGGCCCTGATCGGGTCGGGCAGCGCGAGCATGTCCATCATCTCCATGAACGACCACTCGAGCATGGCGTCGTCGTACATCGGCAGGCACTCACGCAGGACCTTGGCGACGGGCGACTCGCTCTTGGGGATGTTCCAGCTCTCGTCGTAGGGAGGGGTCCAGTAGATGCTGCGGAAGAAGTCGCGCATCCGCGGACGGAGTGCCTCCATGAACTCCAGGTACATCTTGGCGGTGTCGCGGTCGACGCCGAGCAGCTCCACGTAGACCTCGGGGTCACGCATCGACGGCTCGTGGAACGTGTTGCCCCCGAAGAACCCGCGGTGGTCGTGGGTGATGCAGCCCCCGTAGTTCGGGATGAACGACATCCTGAACCCGTGGCTCGCCAGGTCGAGCTGCTCGAGCGCGGGCCCCGCGGCGCCGTAGAAGTAGACGGCGTGGGGATCGATCGAGTAGCCGGGGATCGGCTCCGCCGTCTCGGCACCACCACCGAGCTCGTTGCGTGCCTCGAGCATGCAGACCGAGAATCCCCACTTCGCCAGGTACGCGGCGATGCCGAGACCGTTGGGCCCGCCGCCGACGACCACGAAGTCGTACTCGCTGCGCCTGTCGAGCGGCTCACCGGTCGTGGGGTCGATCGCCGGTCGTGCCGCGGTCGCCTGTGTCGCCTGTGTCATCGTGCGCTCCCCTCCGTGGCGGAGTCGAGGACACCGGCCCCGTTCTCCGTAGCCTTCACCGCAGCGCCCGCGCCGGCCGTGCCGACCTCCGTGGACTCCGCGTTCGTCGACTTCTCTGCCGTCTCCGCCTCCGCCTTCGCGTCGGCGCCGTTCGACTTCTCGGTCTCCGCCTTCTCGGCTTCGGCCTTCTCGGCCTCCGCCTTCTTCTTCTCCTCGGCGGCCTTCTCCTCCTCGGCCTTCTTCTTCTCCTCGGCGGCCTTCTCGTCGCGGGCCGCGATCGCCTCCCGCACGTCCTTCAGGTGGGTCTTGCGGTCGACATCCCAGTGGCTGCGCTTCTTGCGCTTGAACGCACCTCGGATCAGGAGACCGATCGTCTGCCTCTTCAGGCCGATCTTGGCGATGCCGGGCAGGTCGTCCTCGCACATCCGGATCGAGAAGTCCCAGCGCACGGGCTCCCTGATCGTGCCCTCGACCACGATCTCCTTGCCGTCACGCCTGACCGTGTACTCACGGAAATCCATGACGAGCTCTTTGCGGCCCAACCCCCGCGACTTGAGTTTCACAACCGAGTTCCTTCCGAAACGAGACGGCTCCGGAACAGGAAGGCTCCGGAACGTGCCGAGGGCACCCTAACAATAACTACAAGCCATTACAAGTTTGGAAATCGTGCTAACTTCATTGCATGGCCGGTCTACGTGAAAGTGGCAAGGTGCGTCGGATCCAGCGGATCCTCGACGCCGCCGCGCACATCATCGAAGCCGACGGCATCGACGATCTGTCGATGCAGAACCTCGCCGACGAGGCCGAGGTCAGCATCTCGACGCTCTACAACCTCGTCGGGGGCAAGGACGCGATCCTCCTGATGCTGCTCTCGGTCGAGATCGACGGTCTCGAGATGACCGCACCGGAGCCCGGCGCCGACCCCATCACCGCTCTGGGGTCACTCGTCGACGACTTCGTCACCTCGTTCGGGATGCGGGAGTCGTTGTACCGCCCGCTGCTCTTCTCGCTCGAGGGTCATCCCATCGTGGGACAAGGCGCCGACGAGCTCCGCCTGCGGACCATGGTCCTCGTGGAGGAGTCTGTGGCTGACGCGATCGACGCCGGCCTGCTCGGCGACGACGTCCCGGCAACGGTGATCGCTCATCACGTGCTTCTCATTGCACAAATGGGTCTGCGGAACTGGTCCATCGGCATGACCGAGCTCGAGGGATTCCGCGCCGAGGTCCTCAGCGGTCTGTGGCTGACCTTGCTGGCAGTGGCAACGCCATCCACCCGGGACCGTGTGCTCGGTGAGCTCGCGGCTCTCGAACCGGCGATCACCGAGCTCGCCGAACGCGGTCGTGACGCGCCGCAGGGGCCGCGCATCGACGACGCGCTCGCGGCGTCCTCGTCGTAGGCCCGCGAGCTGATCACGCGCCAGCGCGTGGCTTCGATGTGGCCGCTACCGCGGGATCTCCCGGAACGGGACCGTGCGGCTCTCGTCGGGCTCCCGGGGTAGGCCGAGCACGCGCTCGGCGAGCATGTTTCGCTGGATCTCGTCGGTGCCGCCGCCGATCCGGACACCGGGCGCGACGAGGAAGAGATCCTGCCAGGGCCCCGGCTCGGCCACGGCACGCGGGCCCAGCAGGGCGAACGCCGCCTCGGCAGCCAGCGTGAGCTGCCGGGCCACGGCGAGCTTGGCGATCGAGCCCTCCGCGGTGGGCACGCTCCCGGCGCCCAGCTTCGTGATCACCCGCGCGTTCAGGTACTCGAGGCACCGGTCCTGGATGAAGACGCGAACGACGAGGTCGCGTTCGTGCGCGCTGAGGTGCTGCCTGTCGCGGGCGAGCGCGAGCAGGTCCTCCATGTGGAACACGTTGATCGACCCCCCGAGCGCCATGCGCTCGTGCAGGATCGTGGTGACGGCCACCTGCCATCCCCCACCGACGTCGCCCACGCGGTCGGTGTCGGGAATACGCACACCGTCGAGGAACACCTCGTTGAAGTGCACCTCCCCGTTGATCTGGCGAAGCGGCCGGACCGTCACCCCCGGGCTGTCCATGTCGACCACGAAGAACGTCATGCCCTCGTGCTTGCGGACCGACGAATCGGTGCGCGCCAGCAGAATCGCGCGGCGCGAGTAGTGGGCCCCCGACGACCACACCTTCCGGCCGTGCACGACCCAGTCGTCACCGTCGCGTTCGGCTCGTGTCGCCACCGCGGCGAGGTCGGAGCCGGCGTCGGGCTCACTGAAGAGCTGGCACCAGATCTCCTCACCGCTCAGGATCAGCGACAGGTGGCGTTCCCGCTGTTCGTCACTGCCGTGCGCGATGAGCGCCGGCCCCGCCATGCCGATGCCGACGATGTTGACCGACGACGGCGTCCGCGCGCGGGCGCATTCCTCGTTCCAGATGATCTGTTCGACCGGGCCGCACCCCCTGCCGCCGTGCTCGACGGGCCAGGTGATCGCCGCCCACCCGTTCTCGTAGAGCAGCCGCTGCCACTTCTTGGACGCCGCCAGCTTCTCGTCCCACTCGCCGGCGCTGTCGCCGAGCTCCGGCGGTGCCAGGTGGACGTGGTCCTCGAGAAACGTCCGGGCCTCGGCCCGGAAGTCCGCTTCCGTTCGCGAGTCAGCGAGGTCCATCGGTTTCGCGCTTCTCGCGAGCGGTCACGCCGTGGTCGCGCCGTCGATGACGAGCACGGTTCCCGTGGTGTTGGGCATGGTGTCGGACGCGAGGAACGCAATGGCGCGAGCGACCTCCTCGGGCTCGACGAACAGCCCGTTCAACGGAACGGCCCGACCCATCAGCTGATCGTCGGAATCCTCGGGTGGAGTGAAGCTCTCGAGTATCGGCGTGAGGACACCGCCCGGAGCCACGGCGTTCACGCGCAGGCCCGCCGCCGCGTACTCGGCGGCGAGCGTCTTGGTCAGTGCGATGACGCCCGCCTTCGACGCGCCGTACGCGGCGGCGTACGGGTGACCGCCCAACCCGGAGATCGACGCCACGTTCACGATGGCGCCGCGCCTCTCGATGAGCGCGGGAATCGCGTTCTGGCACATGAGGAACGTGCCGGTCAGGTTGATCCCGACGATCCGGTTCCAGTCGTCGAGGGACTCCTCGGTCGAGTGGCGGAAGTGTCCGACTCCGGCGACGTTCGCCAGTACGTCGATGGCGCCGTAGCGCTCGAGTGTCGTGAGCACGGCGGCCTTCGCATCGACCTCGTTGCTCACGTCTCCCTCGATCACGAGCGCGTCGCCGCCGTCGGCGCGGATGGCCGCAGCCGTCTCCTCGACACCTGCTGCGTCGACGTCGAAACAACCCACCCGTACGCCGTCGCCGCCGAACAGGCGTGCCGTCGCCCGCCCGATCCCCGACGCGGCGCCGGTCACGAGCGCGACGCGGTCCTCCTTCTCGGCGCCCGGGAGGTCCCCGCCGTTCTGGCTCTCGTCGTGTGCTGTCTCCACGGTCCCCACACTCCCCTCCCGGCTTTCACGGAATTACAACGCGTTCCAATTTTCGGGGGTAGCGTAGGCGGACCGCCGGGGCGGTGCCAAACGCCGGGCGCCACGGCGTCCGGCTCGGAGCGGTTGAAGGAGCGGTCGCGGGCGTCGCCGGCAGGGCTCACGAGCAGGGCTCACGAGCAGAAGAAGGGACGTCAGAAGAGGGAAGCAATAGGAGAAGAGGAGAGAGGTAGTAGGAAGGAGACCGTGAAAGAGACGCGCTGGGTCGACGACTTCTCCGAGGCGTGGGCACGGGAGTACCCCGATGCGGCCGACACGTCGGGCCTGCTCCTGATCGCACGCCTCGCCCGGTTGAACGTGCTGATCGAGGCGTTCGAACAGGACACGCTCCAGCCGTTCGAGCTGATGCCCAGCGACTACGCCGTCCTCGCCGCACTCCGTCGCGTCGGGCCGCCCTACGAGCTCGCGCCCAACGAGCTCTACACCGCTCTCGAGCGGTCGTCGGGCGGGATGACCAAGATGCTGAAGCGCCTCGAGTCACTGGGGCTCGTGCGACGCAGCTCCGATCCGGCCGACAGGCGCAGCAAGCTCGTGCGCCTCACCGAGACGGGCAAGCAGGTCGAAGAAGAGGCGTTCGAGACGTTCGTGGCCAGGACCCACGAACTGCTGCGCTCCGCGTCGCGCACCGAGCTCGAGACGATCAACGAGGCGGTGCAGGACCTGCTCACGATCATCGAGGACAACTTCCGCCGCTGAGAGACCACAAGGGTCGATTGCTTGCCAGAAAGCTTTCGAGGCTCTATTCTCCCCGCACCCGCCGTGGGCGAGAGGGGCAACGATGGCCGGAGAAGAGACCTACGACGTCGTGATCATCGGCGCCGGCCACAACGGCACGACGACCGCCGCGTACCTCGCCAAGTGCGGGTTGAGCGTGTGCGTGCTGGAGGAGCGCCCGGAGTCCGGCGGGGCGCAGGAGACCGTCGAGCCGCTCGCGGGTGTGCGGATCCAGCCGCATGCGATCGCCAACTACGGAGGTTCGGCTCCCGGCTGGGAGCAGCTCGAGCTGTGGAAGTACGGCTTCCGCATGGACTGGGACCCGAACGTCACCGTGGAGCTCGACACCGACCGCTACATCTTCACCCGCGACGGGCTCTCCCGGGTGACCGACCAGGACAAGATGGGCTGGGCGAAGATCGCCTGCATGCTCGCCGGCGAGGACGCCTTCCGCGACCTGATGCGGGCCACGTTCTGGTGCCCCCCGCATCCACCCGACGTGGAGCTCAACGAGAACAACATCCCGTTCATGCAGGTCTACAAGAAGTACCAGCCCGATGTGTGGACGCGCGAGCTGCTCGAGATGACGATGTTCGACCTCATGGACGAGTACCTGGAGACCGAGCCGTTCAAGGTGAGCCAGGCCTACATCGCCCTCAGCTCGGGTGCCCACGGCCACATGGAGGGTGTCGCCATCCCGGCACTGTGCAGTGCCGCCACCGTCATGCCGCCGGCCATCGCCAAGCCCGTCGCGGCACGGGGGAACATGCACGGGTACTACCACGCGCTCATCCGTTGTGCGATCGCACACGGAGCAGTGTTCCGGACCTGTTGCCCGGTCGAGGAGATCATCATCAGCAACGGTCGGGCCGCGGGCGTGCGCCTCCGAGACGACGCCACCTGGGCCACCAAGACGATCCGGGCGCGCAAGGCCGTGATCAGCGCGGCGCACATCAAGCCGACGTTCCTCGACATGATCGGCCCGCGCCATCTCGACGCCGGCTTCCTCCAACGGATCAAGGACCTCAGCCTCAAGGGCGGCAGCCTCTACATGAGCCACTACCTGACCCGTGAGGAGTTCCGGTACCGCCCCGAATACCGCCTGCCACCACCCAAGGACGCCTTCACGGGCGCCTTCTTCAACATGGAGTCCCGTGAGATCTACTTCAAGAACGTGGAGAACGTGCTGGGCCGTCAGGAGAACCTGACCCTGGCCCCCGACGAAGCGATGTGGGGCATGGTGGCGAGCTCGCTCTACGACCCGACCAATCCTCAGTGCACCCGGCCCGACCGCCACATCAACGGGCCCTTGTGGATGATGGTCCCGACGCCGCAGTACAACGTCGACGGCATGTCCGCCATGGACAAGGCCGACGACAAGAAGAAGTGGGACGAGTTCATGCGGGCGAGCCTCGCCTGCATCGTCGAGAACCTCGACGACGACAACCTGATCCGCATCATCAGCGACTCCCCCCTCGAACAGGAGATGCGCAACACCGGGATGCTCGGCGGCTCGTGGTACGGGATCCGCTGCGACCGAGACCAGTGGTGGAACGAGCGTCCGCTCCCCGAGCTCGCCCGCTACCGCGTTCCGGGTATCGACGGCCTGTACCTCGCACACCAGTCGGCCGCGCATCCCGGCGGTCTGTGCCTGATGGCCGTGGGCTACAACCTGATGCACATCCTCATCGAGGACGAGGTGGCCGAGCCGGGCGACTGGTGGTACCCGTCGCCCTGGTACATCCCCGAAGAGGGAAAGCGGCCGGCCAACGCCGCCTGATCCGCCCGGGACCCCGCACAGGAAGAAGCGCCGTCATGGTGACGATGGTGAAGGGAAGATCGTGAAGGGAAAGATGTGAAGGAACTGGTCGGGCAGCCCCATCCCCAGAGCTTCTTCTCCGAGTTCCCCGCGCAGAGCGAGTGGGACGCCGTCGTGATCGGCGCCGGGCCCAACGGCCTGATCACCGCCGCGTACCTCGCCAAGGCCGGGCTCCGGGTCGCGCTCGTCGAGCGCCGCTACGAGATAGGAGGCGGCCTCGCCACCGAGGAGATCCTGTTCCCGGGCTACTACTCCAACATCCACGCCGTGTACCACATGATGGTCGACTTCATGCCGGTGCTGCGCGACTTCGATCTGAGCCGCCACGGGTTGGTCTGGATCAAGCCCAACCTCCAGACGTCGATGGTGTTCGAGGACGGCACGTCGCTGCTCCTGACGCGCATGCTCGAGGACACGGTCGACTCGATTCACAAGTTCTCGACGAAGGACGCCGTCACGTTCGGTCGGGTGATGCGGAACTGGCGCAAGATCGCACGGGAAGTCCTCGCGCCCGCCACCTACATCCCGCCGATGGCACCCCTGGATCTCACCGAGGTGATGCAGCGCACCGAGTCGGGCACCGAGCTGCTCGAGCTCAGCGAACAGAGCCCGCTCGACATCATCACCGACACGTTCGAGGACGACCGCGTACGTGCGCTGATGCTCTACACGGCGTGCATGTGGGGGCTCGACCCCCGGGAGAGCGGCGTGGGGTTCTTCGTGCCGCTGCTCCTCGACCGCGGCATGAACAAGTCCTACTGCCAGGGCGGGTCGCACAAGCTGGCCGGGGCCCTGGCGCGCGAGATCGTGCAGGCGGGCGGGTGCATCCTGGACTCCTCCCAGGTCAACAGGATCACCATGCACGACGGAGCGGTCTCGGGCGTCGAGCTGTGGGAGGGGCGCACCCTGCGCAGCCCCGTCGTCATCTCGAGCCTCGATCCGCAGACGACCTTCCTCGACCTCGTCGGCGCCGAGAACCTCCCGGGCCCCCTGAAGGACGACGTCTCGGGCTGGGAGTACGACAAGTGGAGCTACAGCACCCTCCACGTGGCCACCGAGGAACCGCCCCGGTACGCGTGCCGCGACACCTCGGTCGACGAGGCCTTCATGACCATCGTCGGCTTCGAGAGCACCGACCAGCTCCTCGCCCACTGGGACAGCGTCGTCGCGGGCAGGATCGACCTCGAGGCCTTCGGCGGCCACAGCACCTGTCAGACACACCTCGACCCGCACCTGAGCAGACACCCGGGCAGGCACGTCTCCTTCTTCCAGACCCACGCTCCCTACGACATCGAGGGAGGGTGGGAGGCGCGCGGCCCCGAGCTCGAGGAGGCGGTTCTCGCCACGTGGCGCAAGGCCGCCCCCAACATGACGCCCGACAACCTCATCATGACGGCGCAGGAGACCCCCGAGGACATCGAGATCCGTCTCCCGAACATGCGGCGCGGCTCGATCAAGCACGGCGACTACAACCCGCTCCAGCTGGGCTGCTTCCGGCCGAACCAGGACTGCTCGGGCACCGACACGCCCATCGACGGCCTCTACGTGTGCGGTGCGTCCACCTACCCGGGCGGTCTCGTCATCGGCGGTCCGGGTTACCTCGCCGCCAACAAGGTCGCCGACGACATGGGCGTCACGAGGTGGTGGAAACCGACACCCGAGATGGACAGGTACACCCGGACCTACCTCTCCGACGGATCGTGACGTAGGGCACGGGACCGATCACACGACGGAACACGGGACCGGACCACGCGATCGGGGAGATGCCGGCGTCACCTGAGGTGTAGACAGTCTCCACCCGGACGAGCCGGACGAGCCGGACGAGCCCGGATGAGCCCGGACGAGGAGGAGTGAATGCACGACTTCGACGCCGTCGTCGTCGGGGGAGGCATCAACGGGCTGACCACGGCGGCGTACCTCGCCAAGGCGGGCATGTCCGTGGGCGTCTTCGAGGCGCGGGGGCAGTGCGGGGCGCACTGCGACACCGTCGAGCTGGGACGTCCGGGGTTCCTGCACAACACCCACGCCCAGTGGCTCGTCCCGGCGATGAGCCCGGCCATGAGCGACCTCGACCTCGGGGGATTCGGTCTCGAGCTGCGCGGCACCGACGTCCTGTTCGCCAAGACGTTCTCCACGGGTTCGAACGTCGTGCAGGCGCTCGACCCCGCGATCACCGAGGCGAGTCTGACAGCGGCGTCCGAACAGGACGCCGCCGTGCAGGCGACGATCGCCTCCTACTTCGCCGAAGCGCTCGACGAGACCCTCGACCTGAACCGTCAGCTCCTCTACGGACCGCCGACAGCAGCCGTCCTGGACCGGCTCGCCGCCTTCGACGACGCCCTGCTCGCCCGCCTCGGGCTCTCCCTCACCGGCGACGACGTTCTCCGCATGACGGGAATCGAACTGCTCGAGCTGCTCTTCGACTCCGAAGAGGTCCGCACGACGCCCGCCGCGCTCGGCGAGTTCACCGGCCAGTGGCCCACCCGCCTGCGCCTCGGTGCCCTCGCGCTCAGCCTCTCGGGACTCCAGCCGATGGCCGTGCACACCGCACGGGGCGGGTCGCACGCGCTCACGCACGCCCTGGTCAAGTGCGTGGTCGCGAACGGCGGTGAGGTCTGGGGCACGTGCCCCGTCGAGCGCATCCTCGTTTCCGACGGGAAGGCGTCGGGGATACGGCTCGGCCCCGACGCGCTGCTTCCGGGCGAGGAGATCACCGCCGGCGTCGTGGTGTCGAACCTGACGCTCGCCCCCACGTTCCTGCAACTCGTCGGCGAAGACGCGATCGGCGCCGAGCGGTCCCGGGCCATCAAACGCTTCAACTACGACGACCCGCAGCTCCTCGCGGTCATGTACGCCCTCGAGGGTGATCCCGAGTTCGCCTCCGCCGCCCACGACCCCTCCATCCAGCGCGCCTGGGTGGGCTACTTCGGGGGCGAGACCCTCGCCGAGATGCGCGGCGCCTTCGCCGATCTCAGCTCCGGCGTGATCCCCGACGACGTCATGGGCGGCTGGTTCATCCCCACCCGGGCCGATCCCGCCCAGGCTCCGCCGGGGTGCCACACCGCCTACGTGTGGATGAGCGTCCCCCCGTGCCCGAGGCGCTGGCGGGGGTCGAGGCTCGACGGCTGGGACGCCTGGCCCGGGCTCGCCGAACCCCTGGCCGAGGCCGTCACGGAGCGCTTCGGCGAGTACGTGCCGGGCTTCGGGGACCTGATCGCCGAACGGCACGTGATGACACCCCACAACCAGGAGATGAACAACCCCTCCGCCGTCCGGGGAAACATGATCGGCGGAAGTGCGATCCCCGAGCAGTTCGCGGAGAACCGGCCCCTCCCCGGCATCGTCGAGGGAGGCGTGTCGCGCAGCTTCCTTCCCGGGCTCTACCTGTCGAACTCGATCCACCCCTACGGCGCCACCCACCTCGCCTCGGGCTACCTCGCAGCCGTGGAGGTCGCCGAGGACCTCGGGTGCCGGGACGTCCCGTGGTGGCGGGCGCGTCCTCTCGACTGGTTCCTCGAGAACCTGGGCACCGTGGCGCTGAACCTGGGCGTCGACCGTCGTTTCGACCACGCGTCGGCGACCGGATGAGAATGGCGGCGTGACCACCTCGGCGCCCGACGACTCCGACCGGTCCGACGACTCCGACGACTCGAACGACCCGGACGGCAGCGACGCCCGTGTCCTCGACGGACGCATCTGGAGCGACTTCTGCGCCGCGCTCGAGGAGGCCGGCTCGGTCGTGCTGGCCGACTCCGTGCCGATGGACACGCAGGATCGCGCCGAGGGCTGGCGTTATCTCACGCGCCTGACACGCGCCTCTCTCAACTTCTTCCTCGAGGTACCCGACCCCGAGGCTCCCGCCTTCACGCGCGCGGTCGACGAGACCATCAAGATGGGCATGGACAACCCCGACAACGTGTACCTCGCCGCGCCCGTCAAGGGTGAGTTCACCTACCGCCTCACCGGCGTGCGGGGCACCGTGCACTACCTCGGATTCGGCACGCAGGCGGGCGGGTACGGCAAGACGGGCTCGCTCGACACGACGGGCTACCTCGAGGCGGACGACATCGAGGTCGACGCCGATGGAGGTTTCGAGATCATCGCCTCGGTGGAGAAGCCCCCCGATGCGGTGAACTGGCTGAAGATGGCGCCCGAGACCCGCATGATCCAGATCCGCCAGACGCGTGTCGACCACGAGAACGAGGTGCTGGCGCAGGTGAAGATCGAGCGCATCGACGGCCCGAGCGCCCCGCGGCCACCCACGCCCGAACGGATCGACAAGGCGCTGAGCGAAGCCACGATGTTCGTCCAGGGTGCGTCACAGATGTTCGCCGCCTGGACCGAAGACTTCCGCACGGTACCCAACACACTTCCCCGCTTCCCACCCGAGACGGCGCTGGCGGCGGGCGGCGACCCGAACATCGCCTACTACCACGGCTGGTTCGAGCTCGACGACGGCCAGGCGCTCGTGATCGAGCTCGACCCGCCCGAGTGCGACTTCTGGAACGTCCAGCTCGCCAACTACTGGCTCGAGAGCCTCGACTACCGCTACTTCCCCGTCCACCTCAACCAGGGGACGGCGCACTACCGACCCGACGGATCCGTTCGTGTCGTCGTCGCCATGTCGGATCCCGGTGTCCCGAACTGGCTCGACACCTGCGGGCACCGGCACGGCACGATGTGCGTGCGCTGGATCGGCGCCGAGGAGCATCCCGAGCCCGTCGTCCGCGTCGTCGCACTGAGCGAGCTGCGCGACGACTCCGACGACTCCGCCGGGCCTTCGTAGCAGCCCGGCAGTTCAGCGGTAGTTCAGCGACAGCCCGGCGGCCGTTCGGTGGCCGTTCGGCCGTTGGTCCCCGCGAAGTGCTGACGGTCCGTCAGCGCGCGTCCGTCGCCAGCTCGTTCTCGCGTGCGAGCACGGCGGGGAACAGCACGTTGTTCTCCTTGTGGACGTGGAGGTGCGTGTCGGCCTCCAGCTCCTCCAGGCCCCGGTAGAGGGCCTCGTAGCTGGCGCAGCCGTCGGACGGTGTGCGGTAGCCGTCGGTGACCCGGCGCAGCGTGGCGAGCAGCTCGCCGGCCTGATCGTGCTCCATCAGCATCGTCCGGATGGGGTTGTTCAGCGTGCCGCAGTGGAACGACGGCGCGGTCGTGGCCCCGTCGAGCTCGCGGATCATCGGGAACAGGACCTGCTCCTCCTTTCGGAGGTGCGGGTCGAGGTCTGCGTGCAGCGCCCGGAAGTTCGTCGCCACCTCGTGCAACTCCGGGTGGCGCTCGGCGTGGACGTCACGGACCTTCTCGGCGAGCGCGGCGAGCCGGGGGAGCTCGTCGTGCAGGTAGCGGTGGTGGGTCGCTTCGAGGTGGTCGACGAGCTCGGCCGGCCCCATCGTCGTCCACGGCGCCTCATCGGAGGTGGCAACGGCGTCGATCTCCGCGCGCACCTGGTCGGGGTCGAGCCCCTGTCGGGCACAGGCCTCGTCGAAGGAGTCCTGCCCGCCGCAGCAGTAGTCGAGCTCGTGGCGCTCGAGCACCCGCGCGGCGGCGGGGTTGTCGTCGACGATGGCGGCGAGGGTGGTGGATGTGGTCATGGTGTTCTCCTGTTGTGTCGAGACCGCTGGAACGAATGTGCGAGGGACGATGGGAGGGATCGCGACGACCCTGCGACAGGTGACGCGTGGTTCCGGGGTGAGCGGGTCATGGTGCGCTCCGTTTGGCGGCGACCGCGGCCAGGGGCGTCTCGGCGAGTTCGGTCAGCAGGTTCCCCCGCGCCCGCACCCAGGCGTCGTGGAGCGCACACTGGCCGTCGCCACTGGTGCACGCCCGGTCTTCGAGGACGCAGCGGTCGCGGTCGGTCTCGCCCTCCACCGCCTCGACGACGTCGAGCACCGACAGGTCGGCCAGCGATGCTGCCGCGGCGTAGCCGCCGGACCGCCCGGGCTCGGAGCGCACCCATCCGCGGTCGACCAGCGGCGTCATCGCCTGGGACAGGAAACCGGGCGACGCTCCCAGCACGTCGGCGAGCTCCGCCGCCTTGCGCCGCTCCCCCGACTCGGCGAGCACGAGCAGCGCCCGGGTCGCCAGATCGGAGCGCCTCGTAACCTCTAATCTCATAGTACGAGACTATACGATACTTCCCGTCCTGTCGAACGGCTCGGACGGGGCGCCCGAGCGAGGACCCGGGAGGTGCTCCCGACCGATCCGGAGCCGCTCTACAGGAGCCGGGCGACGGCGGCCGACGCTCCCACACCGGCGAGGATCGTGGGCACCAGCCACATCACCAGACGCGACTGCATGGCGTGCATCTCGCCGATCAGCTCGTGGCGGAGCCCCTGCATCTGATGGTCCACCGCCGCGAAACGTGCGTCGGTGCGTTCTTCGAGGGCTCCGAAGCGCGCCTCCAGGGCGTCGCAGCGCGCATCGAAACGGGCCTCCAGGGCCCCGAAGCGGAAGTCCATCCGTTCCTCGAGGGCGTCGAGGTCCCGCTTCGTGGCGACGTCGGCCCACCCCACAGGAGGAAGCATCTCCATCAGGGTATCGGCGGCCTCGTCGTCCCACGTTTCGCGGGCGACCTCGTGAAGGTGGTGGCGGGTGTGCTCGTCGATGGCCATCTCGTCTCCCTGTCGTCTGCGTTCACGGGAGCCAGATGGCCGGGCTCCGAGCCTCGACACACCATAGGGGGACTGTGTGACAGCAACCCCCGGATCCCGGTGGGAGCGGCGGACGAAGTGGACGTCGTTCTCGTCGTGGCTGTGGAGGTGCCGTCGCGCAGGTCGGAGTGTCCGGCGGCGACACGCCGTGACGCCGATTCGCTCAGACGGTGCGCCTGAGGAAAGCCGCGAGCTGGTCGGCGGCGCTCGAACCGGCGGGGGCCGGCTGTTCGGGACCGAAAGGCGCCTGACCGTCGGGGCCGCGGAACTCGTCCTGGATGTTCGCCCGCGAGACGTCGAGCATCCCCTGGGCGAACTCCGGGTCGAGGTCGGTCGACTGACCCGTCGCCTTGGCGAGGTCCCAGCCGTGGACGAAAGCGTCGGTCGTGGCGAAGCCCATGAACACCGGAGCCGGGATCTCACCGAACGGAAGGCTGAGCGTCTTGTCGCCGGCCTCGGGGCTCCCGAAGGCCTCGGTGACGTTCGCGACGCCTTCGTCGAACGACGCCAGGTAGTCGCCGTCGGTGAAGTCGGGGGTGTCCGACCCGTCGCTGTCGGAGGTTCCCGACTGGACGGCGCCGGCGGCCCACATCGCTCCCCCGATCATGTGGTTGATGAGCTCGCGGACCGTCCACGACGCGCACGGCGTCGGGTCGTCCATCTGCTCTGGTGACACGTTGGCGAGGACGCCTCGCGTCGTCGCGTAGGCCTGCTCCATCGGTGCGGTGTCCATGAGTTCCTCCCGGCTCGAACCTGCGGAGCATAGGTGGAACCTCGCCAACGTGGACGTCCCTAGGGCGGTTTCACGTCCAGTCGTCCGTCGCCGGTGAGCTTCACGGTCCAGCGGTGCTCGTGGACCTTGGTGTGGTGAGCCCGGCAGAGCAACACGAGATTCTCGACGCAGGTGTCGCCGCCGTGCGCCCAGTGGACGATGTGATGTGCGTCGGTCCTGCCGGGCGGTCGGTCACATCCCGGCCAGGCGCACCCGCCATCCCGTACGACGAGTGCCCGTCGGATGTAGGCGGGCACCGTCGACATCTTGCGACCCACGTCGAGCGGCTGGCTGACGCCGTCGGTGACGACCCGCACCACACCGGCGT
This sequence comes from Acidimicrobiia bacterium, assembly GCA_041394025.1. Taxonomy (NCBI): domain Bacteria; kingdom Bacillati; phylum Actinomycetota; class Acidimicrobiia; species Acidimicrobiia bacterium. The sequence continues at coordinate 848,783 of JAWKJA010000003.1, forward strand.
CGCAGGCGAGGCGACGAGCAGCCTCACCGCTGAGAGGGCTCCGTCCTCCAACTCGGCGGCGGGCACACCGGCAAGGCGTGTCAACGTCTCGAGGTCGACGACGACCGACACCTGAGGCCGTTCGCCGCCCGTGCTCGGGAGTTCCCCGGTGCTCAGTGCCTTCTCGCACGTGGCGACGAGCGCGTCGGCACGGCGACGCGAAGCGCTCCGCGGAGGCGTGTCGGCAGGATCAGCGACTTCGCTGTCGGTGCCGCCGGGTACCATCAGCGAGTCGAGTGCTGTTCTGACGATGGTGCCGCCCTCGACGTCGAACTCACCCTTCAGATGGAACCGTCCGTCGAGCGACTGCGACATGTGGAGACTGCGTCGCGCCACGGACTCAACTTCGTCGGCAACGACGACCTGGGGCTCCACCGCGTGGCGGAAGTGCGTTGCCACCCTCCGCAGGTTCGACGGGTCCATCTCGCGAGCGGAGTCGACGAAGATCTCCTCGCCGGCTGCGATCGCCTGCTCGATCTCAGCACGATCGACCCGGGTGGAACCGTCGAGGCCGTCGGTGAGCTCGGTGCCCGACACGATCACGGCAACGTGGTCACGCGAGATCACACCTTCGTCGAACGCCTCGGTGGTCCTCGGAAGCTCCACCAAGCGGCGTGCCACCTTCACTCGACTCGACGCCGCGGGACCCGTCATCCGGCCGTGGTGACGAAGCCATGCCTGTGGCGACGCCATGCCGTCGAGCTTCCATTCTCCCGACCGGTCGAACTCACGCAGCCTGGCGACGAAACGAGCCTCCAGGCGGTTGATCTCTCCCTGGAGGTCGAGCAGCTTTTGACCCAGTGGACCGGCCGGCACCGCGGGTGGCGCGGGCGTACGACGAACCCGGGGAACGCGGGGCACGCCAGCGGTGGCCGCCCCCAGCCCCCTGTTGTCGCCTCCACCAGTCATTCCTCACCCCTTCCGGTACCGAGCCGCGCGCAGTCAAGCGCACGCGGCCGTAGCCATCGGGGGAAGAGACCGACCGGCGGAAACACCCGCCGGATCGACAGAATCAACCTAACAACCGGGTGTGACATCGAAGGGTCCATCTGGGTCCGGGGCGAGCTCCGAGAAATCCGGGAAACTCCGGAAGGAGCCCGACGGATCAGCGTCCGACGGCCTCGACGACCTGTGCCGCCAGGTCGGCAGGCGTTGCGTCCGCCACGTCGAGGACGAGATCGGCGACCTCTTCGTACAGAGGCCCACGGCCGTCGAAGAGCCGCGCCAGGGCGTCGGCGGCGTCCTCAGCCAGCCACGGCCTGCCCTCACCGTCGCCGACACGGGCCGTGAGCACCTCCAGCGGTGCGCGCAGGTAGACGACGAACGCCTCCTGCTGCATCCGCTCCCTGGCGTCGGCGTTCTCGATCACACCCGCGGCCACGCCCGCCACGACCGGCGGAGCGATCGCCAGGGCTTCGTCGAGCGCCGCATCCTCGGCCCGACGCAGGGTCGTCTCGTCGGCCTCGCCGAGCACCTCCGGTGTGGGCTTTCCGGTGGCACGCTGGACCAACTCGTCGTTGTCGAGGTAGCGCCAGCCTGTCCGCGCCGAAACAGCGCGCCCTACAGTCGTCTTGCCGGCACCCATCATCCCGACCAACAGAATCCGGGGCGGCGACGTCACCCCTCGGCGCCCATCGGCTCAGACGCTGCGTCCGAGAAAAGCGGCGAGTTGGTCGGCCGTGGTCGCGCCGTCGGGTGCGGTCTGTTCCGGACCGAACGGAGCATCGGGGTCGGGCCCGCGCCAGTTGTCGTCGAGGTTCTCCCGGGACACGTCGAGGAGCATCTGCGCGAGCTCCGGCTCCAGGTCGGTCCCCTGGCCGGTCGCCTTGGCCAGGTCCCATCCGTGTACGAACGCGTCGGTCGTGGCGAGGCCGTAGAACGCCGAGCCCGGCATCGTGCCGAAGGGCAGCGTGAGCATCTTGTCGCCGGCGTCGGGCTTGCCGAACGCCGCGATCGCGCTCTCGACGCCCTGGTCGAACGCAGCGAGGTAGTCGCCGGCGGCGAAGTCGGGCAGGTCGGACCCGTCGTCGTCGGAACCGCCGGACTCCACGGTGCTGCCGAACCACATCGCGCCACCCACGATGTGGTTGACCAGCTCGTTGACCTTCCACGACTGGCACGGCGTCGATGCGTCCATCTGATCGGGTGAGACGTTCGCGAGAACGCCTCGCGTCGACGCGAACGCCTGCTCCAGCTCTTTCGTCTCCATTGGTCCCTCCCGGCTCGAGTCCGTGGAGAATACGTGGGGCGCCCCAACGACGAAAGACGGAGGGTGCGCGTCGGACGCGACGAGTCCCAGGAGGGGAATACGGTCGTCGCAGCAACTCATGGAGGAGTGTCCGCGGTGCGGCTGATCATCTGGAACATGCACCACTGGCGGCAGCCCGCCGACACTCGGCCGAAGGCCTGGGAGTGGCTGAAGCAGAACGCCGACGTGGCGCTCGTGCAGGAGGCCTCTCCCCCGGATGAGCTCCGGTCGGAGTCCTTCCAACCGATTCACGACACGCAGGACTGGGGCTCCGGCGTCATCGGTTTCGGTATCGAGGTCGAGGTCATTGCGCAGGCGCGCGGGCGTGCCAACAAGCGAGACTCTGATCTCCTCCAAACGTGGCCGGGATCGGTTGCGGTCGGCCGGGTCGATGTCGGCGGGCGTCGGATCACGCTCGTGTCCGCCTACGGAGTCATCGACAACGGCTACGCCGTCACGACCGTCAACAGGATCCTCACCGATCTCGTACCGCTGTTCGACGAGCCGAGTCTCGGCAAGTACGTCATCCTCGGAGGCGATCTCAACATCACGACTCAGTGGACAGGAAGCGACGAGCGGTATCTGCCCTGGCACCGGGCAGCGTTCCAGCGCATCGAAGCCTTCGGGCTCCGTGACTGCCTCGACGCGTTCAGGGCCGATTGCCCTCTCGAAGGCTGCGGATGCACCGACGGCGACGTATGCCGCCACATCCACACCCACGTCCACCAAGGATCTGACCGTCCCTGGCAGGACGACTACGTCTTCGCCAGCGAGCCGCTCTTCAACGAGAACGTCCTCACCCACGCCGAGGTACTCGACACTCCCGAGCTACGAGACCTGAGCGACCACCTCCCCGTCGCCGTCGGTCTCACCCAATAGGACGTCGGAGAACGGAACTGGTCGTCGCGACCTTCCCATTGGCGACATGTTCTCCAGCCGATCGGATATCTCCAGAGCCTGACCGGCCCTCGATGGCCTCGCCAAGGGTGCGCGCTCTCTGAACGGAACCCTCA